>JBBRGK010000151.1:0-6959 GCA_038240805.1 Dehalococcoidia bacterium
GGCTTGCAGGGCCCTGGATTTCCGGAGCCCGACCAGAATCAAAAGACCCTAACGTTGCGCTCGAGATGAACGACATAACGACGGGCCTGCCGATGTGCCGGCAGGCCCGTTTTGGCGCTCGCGGAGTGCGTGGGCGGTTCAGTCTCTATCCAGAGGCGGCCACGTCGTTGAGCACGCTCTCAAAGATCTCGAGCGCTTCGTCGATTTCGTCGTCGGTGACGTTGAGCGGTGGCGAAAAGCGAACTGTGTTCGCCCGCAGCATGTTCACAAGCAGGCCATGCTCGAGGCAGCCGCGCGTGACCGCATCAGCGGTGTCGCCGGTAAACTGTACCGCGCAGAGCAGACCCTTGCCCCGCACCTCCGCGATCTCGTGGTGCCGATCCTCGAGCCCGTGCAGCCGTTGCAGCAGGCGCTCGCCTTTCTGCTGCACCTGTGCCGGGAGGTCGTTATCGATGATGAACGAGAGCACCGAAAATCCTGCGGCCGTGGCGAGTGGGTTGCCGCCGAACGTGGAGCCGTGGTCGCCCGGTACGAAGCACGCCGCGACGGTCTCCGTGGCTAGCAGTGCTCCGATCGGCACGCCCCCGGCGAGGCCCTTGGCAAGCGTCATGATGTCCGGCGTTATCCCGTACTGCTCGTATGCCCAGAGGCTGCCTGTGCGGCCGACACCCGTCTGGATCTCGTCCAGCAGGAGTAGAATGCCCTTTTCGTCGCAGAGCCGCCTGACGGACTGCAGATAGCCGTCCTCGGGCAGGTTGACACCACCTTCACCTTGGATTGGCTCCAGCATGATCGCGCAGGTTTTATCCGTCACAGCCGCACGTAGCGACTCCAGGTCGTTGAACGGAACCACGATAAATCCGGGCGGCATCGGACCAAACTGATTCTTGTACCTGTCAGTGCCGGTAGCCGTAACCGCGGCAAGCGTGCGGCCGTGAAACGAGTTGGCTGTGGAGATGATCTCGTAGGCGCCCTGCTTGTGCATGCCGCCCCATTTGCGTGCCAGCTTGATCGCGGCCTCGTTCGCTTCGGCGCCGCTGTTGCAGAACCAGACGCGGTCGAGGGCCGAGTTCTCGATCAGCAGTTCGGCAAGTTGAATCTGCGGTTCGCTGAAAAACACGTTCGAAACGTGGATGAGGCTGTCTGCCTGCTTATGGACCGCTTCTACGACAGCCGGATGCCTGTGCCCAAGCGAGTTGGTAGCTATGCCCGCCACGAAATCCAGGTAGCGCTTGCCTTCGGTGTCAAAAACGGATGTGCCCTGGCCGCGTTCGATGACGAGCGGCACACGGCGCGCCGCCTGAAAGTAAACCTTCGATTCACGCTCCATCCACTCTGCGGAGGTCGTCGTATCGGTCTGGTCAGTAGTGGTTGCCATGCCTGATCCTCCGAATTTCGCCCGGCTTCATACCGCGGCGACGCACTACCTTCTATAAGTCAGCGCTGAGGGGTAGGCGACGCGGTCGGCACGCCAATCAACTGGTTCAGCCGGTCCAGCGCCGCCCGAAGTCGCACCTCTTCCTGGCCGTAGCCAGCAAAGTCTCCGTTGCGCAGCCGATCTTGCGCTCGTGCATCCGCATCCTGTGCTTCACGAACCAGGCCGGGAACATCGGTCGCGGCGGCGGCGGGCGCGGAACCGTTGCCAACTGCGGTTGGGACCCGATTCACGGCGGACGGTGAGGCGCCCGCCTGTGGCGTCGCTGCCGCGGGCCTCTGCGTCTGCGCGGCTCCCGGCGGGGAGTTGGCGGCCGCACCGACCGCGTAGAGCGCGGGTGCCTCTCCGAGGGCGACGGCCAGGGTTTGCTGGAAAGTAGGCTCCATGTAGACGGTATCGCCGTTGTACAGGATTACCGCCAGCACGGCGGGCTTCGGGTTCTGGTCAGCCTGCAGATAGACGGGCTCGACATATAGGTATGAATCGCCGATCGGAATGAGCAACAGGTTGCCCCGTCTCACCTTCGATCCCTGCACGTTCAGCAGCGAGAATCTTTGCGAGATCTCAGGTTGTGCGTCGATGCTCGACTCGACCTGCGCCGGGCCAGGTATCTGCCGGCCCGATGGGAACCGATAGAGAGCAAGCTTGCCGTAGTTCTCTCCATCCGAACGAGCACCCATCCAGGCGACCGCGTTAGGCTTATTGGCTGCGGTGAACGGCCGGATCAGCACAAACTCTTCGGTGTTCGAGCCCGGCAACCGCATGATCACGTAATACGGAGCGACGAAGTCTCCGGCGCCGCCAGCGCCTTCGCGGGGAGTGGCCCACAGGTCTTCCTTGTTGTAGAAAGCCCGCGCTTCCTGGATGTGATACGAGCGCAGCACATCTGCCTGCACGGTGAACAGGTCTTCGGGATAGCGAATGTGTGCTCGCAATGACGCCGGCATCTCCGACAAAGGCTTCAAAAGCTTCGGGAATATATGCTGATACGTCCGGGCGATCGGGTCGTTGGCATCGGCGAGGTAAAAGCTGGTGTCGCCATTGTAGGCATCCACGACGACCTTCACGCTGTTGCGGATGTAGTTATAGCCGTCGGGAGCCTGCTCTGAATACGGATAGTTAGACGATGTTGTATAGGCGTCTTGCATCCAGTAGAGCTTGCCGTCGGCGATCACCAGGTACGGGTCTTTGTCCAGCCGCAGGAACGGAGCGATGTGGCTGATCCGGTCGGTAATATTACGCCGGTAGAGCAGCCTGCTCTCGCCAGTGATCTGGCCACTGATCAGGAGATTCGTGTCGCCGAACTCCCAGGCGTAGATGAACTTACGGAGGAACGAGCCGATGCCCACGCCGCCTGCACCCTGGTAACGGCTGTGCTGCTGTCCGTCCTGCGAGTCATAGTCGAACTCGTCCTGTCGGGCGCCGACGATGACATATTGATCGGTGCGACTGCCGTAATAGATGGCCGGTACATCCACCGCGGGCGTGCCTGTCGGCGGCAGATTCTTGAGGTTGTAATCCGGCAGGCCATCCGGGCCGACTTTGTTGACCGGATTCATCACGGCGCCATAGCCGTGCGTGAACTGCGTGTGGATGTTGACCCAGTTCCGTTGATTCGCCTGCAGCTGCGTCTGCGCGAGTTCACGCGCGCCCAGTGTGACTTCCGTGTAGGCGTTGTTCAACTGATAGCGGTCAACGTCCACGTCATCGAATATATACAGCGGCCGGATCTCCTGCTGCTGTCTGTACGTGTCGATGATAAATCGCGGATCCCAGAGCCGGACGTTGTTAGTCGTGTCCTTGTTCTGATCGAGAATCTGCCGAGAGATGGCGGGAATCGCTTCGAATGGCTGCTCATCGGCTTTGTTCACGCCGAATGCCTGGCGTGTCATCTCGATATTGCGCTCGATGTACGGCTGCTCCTTGGCCAGCTCGTTCGGATCAACCGTGAAGCGTTGCACAGTACCCGGATACAGACCCAGCACAATCACCAGCGAAATAACCCAGGCGAGAGCGGTCAGGCCCGCCGGCACGAGGCTGCGCCGAAACATTGACCAGATGATGCCAGCGCAGGCGATCGCGGTAAAGACCATCAGGATGAAATAGCCTGGCACTCGCGCGTGTATATCCGTGTACGTGGCGCCCTGAACGACGCCGTTCTTCGTTACGGTCAGGTCAAAAATACTGAGAGCGTAACCGCATCCGAAGAGGATGAGCAGCAGGATGAGTAACGAACCAATATGTCCTTTGATAGACCGAGTCAGCCGCAGCTCGAAGTTCTGCAGGCTGAGCGTAAACGCGTACACACCAATGACTCCGAGCAGGGTGACAATGACGGCTCCCGTAAGCCAGCTTTGCGTGCTGCGCAAAGCTGGCAGCGCAAATACATAAAAGCCGACATCGCGGTTGAACTGCGGATCGAGAATGCCGAAGTTGACGCTGTTCGTAAAGCGGAGGACCGTGTCCCACTGCCCCGCAGCGATCGAGCCGAAGATCACTGAGAGGAATAGTGATCCGGCGACCATCGCGATCGTTACGAGACGGCGCAGCGTCGCAGGTTCGACCTCGGCGATGAAGCTTTCTTCGAGTCCGTCGGGAGCGAGCCGGCGGGCAACCCAGAGGTTGATAGCAACAAATGCCAGGAAGAGCAATGCACCAGCAAAAAAGAGAACGACCTTCGTTACGATCTCTTTGCCGTACACCGACGCCAGCCCGAGACTATCGAACCAGAGATAGTCAGCGTAAATACCCTTACCGATCGAGGCCGCAATAAAAAGCACGAACAGTGCGACGCCGATGACCAGCCAGCGCGCAACTCGCAGGTGCGGCAGCTGCTCTCTGCCGATCCGAAACGGGATGGGGGGCGGTCCGAGGCCGCCACGGTCTTCTGGAGGTGGTTCGCCAAATGACACGGGCTCGGCCGCCTTCCCAGGTTTCGGATTTCAACCCACAAGTGTTCCGGTGGGCTCCGGTCCGACTGCGGCCATCAGCGCGTTCGGCTGGCGGCCATCGACAATTATCGCCTTGCTGCCGGCACCGGCAGCACGCAGACACGCATCAATCTTAGGCAGCATACCGCCCTTCAGCACTCCAGCGGCGCGAAGTCGGACAGAATCGGCCACAGCCAGGCGCGGAATTACGTCGCCGTGCCCGTCCAGAACCCCCGTGACGTCTGTCAGGAACACCAGGCTAGACCCCGAGAAAGTTGCCGCGACCTCTCCGGCGACCGTATCCGCGTTCACGTTCAGCAGCTGCGCCTCGCGGTTGCTCACCTGCATAGCGATCGGCGCGATGACCGGCACCATGCCGGCCGAAATCAGCAGGTCGAGGATGCTGATATTGACGCCGGAAAGCGTGCCCACGTAGCCCAGCTCCTCACGGTCCTTCGTCGCTGCAAGCAGCGAACCATCGGCGCCGCAAAGGCCGAAGGCTCGCACGCCGAGGCCGGTAAGCTGCGCGACAAGCTGCTTGTTTACCATGCCCGCAAGGACGGAGACGACGACGTCCAGTGCTTCGGCGTCGGTCACCCGCAATCCATCCACGAAACGCGAGCCAACCTGGTGAATCGCAAGCCAGCGGGTTATCTGCGGCCCGCCGCCATGCACGATGATGACCCGATGTCCTGAAGCCGCCAGCTCAGCGATGTCCGCGAGCGTCGTGTCGTGGGCACCGAGCGTGCTGCCGCCAATTTTGACGATGATAGCGGGAACGTTGTCGGACAAGCTCATTCGCTCCGGGTCTCAGACTCAGGTCGTGTACTCCGCGTTAATGCGCACGTACTCTTCTGTGAGGTCGCATCCCCAGGCCGTCGCCGATGAGTCACCGGCACCGAGGTTTGCCGAAATGGTCACTTCAGGACCGGCGAGCGCGGCTTTGCCGGCAGCCTCAGCAACAGGCACGCCGGCGCCGCGCTCATAGGCTGCCACGCCGCCGATCTTTACTTCGGCTCGACTCAAATCGATCGAGGCGCCGCTGCGGCCGATCGCCATCATCACCCGTCCCCAGTTGAAGTCGTTGCCGTACACAGCAGACTTCACCAATGGCGAGACGGTGATCGTGCGTGCTGCCCGACGCGCCTCGTCAGACGATCGTGCACCGGTGATCCTGACTTCGATCAACTTTGATGCGCCTTCGCCGTCGGCAGCGATCGCTCGTGCCAGCGTTCGAGCGACCGAGAATACGGCATCCTGAAGAGACTGCGCCGCCTCACTGCCGGCCATGATCGGCTCGCCTCCTCCAGCGCCGTTGGCCAGAAGGATGACCGTATCGCTGGTGCTTGTATCGCCATCGATACTGACCATGTTAAACGTGTCATCCACGACCGCCTGCAAGATCGGGCCGATGAGCTGCGCGTCAACCGGCGCATCGGTCGTTAGAAAACCGAACAGCGTGCCCATGTCCGGGTGGATCATGCCCGAGCCCTTTGCGGCGCCGCCGACCCGGTAGGCGTGTCCGTCAACCTCGAATTCGACCGCTGCGTGCTTCGCCCTGGTGTCGGTTGTCATGATCGCTCGGGTAAGGTCAAGACCGCCGTCGCGACGCATGTCGATCCGCTCGATCCCCTGCCGCAGCCGGTCCATTGGCAGCGGCCAGCCGATGACTCCCGTCGATGCGACCAGAACCTCGTTGACGGGAATACCGAGCTTTGCCGCCGTCAGACTCGCCATTTCGCGGGCGTCTCGCAACCCGGTCTCGCCCATGGCGACGTTTGCTACGCCTGAATTCGCTATGATCGCGCGGGCGGAGCCGCCCGCAAGATGCTCGCGTGATACCACCACCGGCGCACCGGGAACCGTGCTGCGCGTAAAGACACCGGCGGCCTTGCATGGTCGGTCGGAACTCAGGATACCGAGATCAAGGCGGTTCTCGTCGGTGTATTTAACGCCTGCGTGCGCGGCCCCGGCGAGGAACCCAATGGGAGAGGTGACGCTGCCGTCTGGAATTTCAAGCAGAGCGGTGTCTGGTGTAATGACGACCTCCAGTGCGCGGATCGTGGCGCACGGGCACTATTTGATGGCCGATGAAGCCAAATCGATCGTGATGCAGGTATCTACGCCGGCTCAGGGATAAAGGGCGGGACTGTTGATACCCGCTGACTGCGGCAACCCGAGCATCAGGTTCATGTTCTCGATTGCCTGCCCCGCGGCGCCCTTGACCAGGTTGTCGAGACAGGCTGACACGACCAGCCGTCCCGTTCGTCGGTCCACGGTCGGGTGAACCAGGCAGAAGTTGCTGCCAAGGGTGTGCTTGGTGTGGGGAGGCGTATCGACTACGCGCGTGAACGGCGAATTCGCGTAAAAGTCGCGGTAAATCTCGCGCACTTCTTCCTGCGGGTCACTCCCGAGCCGTTCGAGACGAAGGTCTGCGTAGCAGGTTGACTCGACGCCCCGCACCATGGGGACGAGGTGCGGTACAAACGTCAGCCGCGGCCGCACGCCGCACGAAAGCGCCGCCAGCTCCTGACTAATTTCCGGCAGGTGACGGTGGCCCTTCAGGCCATACGCGACGAAGTCTTCATCTGCCT
>JBBRGK010000152.1:0-6946 GCA_038240805.1 Dehalococcoidia bacterium
CGCCGGGCTTGCCCTGACACGTCGGTCCGCTCTTACAGGCCGGCGAACAGGCGCACGATGTCCCATGCTCGTTGGCGGAAACACCGGTGATAGCTGAAGTCGACGTGGGGCTCTTGGCTGAAGCGTTCATACGTATCTCCCGTGGGTTGATGATCGGACGGGAGAAACTTTATCCACGCAAGGCCACGAACAATTGAACGTAACGGCTATTCGGGTCGAACGCTTGCCGGTGCGATGCCGAACATCCTGCGGAAGGTGCGCGAAAAGTGGGCCGAGTCGGCGAACCCTCCGGTGAAGGCCGCTTCAGTCAGGGACTGACCCGCAATGTAGGCAGTCAGCGACTCCTCAAGTCGCAGCCACAGAACGTACGCACGAAAGGTGATACCGGTCTCAGCGACAAACAAGTGCCGGAAGCGATCGGGCGAGAGGTGCACAGCGGATGCAATGTGCCCCAGCAGAATGGAGTCTTCGATCTGCTCGCGTACCAGCTGCACCGCGCGTTCGACGCGTTCATCCGTTGGAGCGGCTGGTTCAGCAATAGCGCCGGACAGGGACGCGGTAATGGCATGAGCGCCCTCAATCAGCGCAGCGTCGCTCGCGCGTGTCTCATAGGAAGCCGCCAGGCTCGCAATGTTCTGCGAGATCGTCGCGATCTGAAGTGCGGCGATGCCATCCTTGTGATAGCGGCGTTGGAGACTCCGCCCATGCCGTGATTCAGGATCCACAAAGATTTGCGCAACCATTTGCCCGCGTGCTTCGAAGGCGTGCGGCTCATGTGCCGGCACGAGGGCAGCGGAAAACCCGGTCCACTTTCCGCCCCGATCCTGGAGCTGAATGCGCCCGCGCGGAAAAGGCAGGGCGATCTGTACGGCGTGATGAGCGTGTAGTTCTGTAGCATCGCCCGCCAAGCCTATCCAAAGACTGCCGCCGTGCCAGAATATAATCCGTCCGGTGGCCGATGGCTGCATGCGATTCAAGCGGCAGCGCTAAGTCTTTTGGACTTGAGCAACCACGCCAAATATGCCGCTGCCGTCACGTCATACGCGAGGCACCAATGTGGCCACCATGCCGGCACTCCGGCATTGTTGATAAATGCCCCGTGCGTCAAGTCGAAGACGCCATGTCCCGCCAACGCTGCGACGACCAACCAGAGAGACCTCTTGAAGCCTATTGCTGCCAGGACGAGGAAAGCTGCGCCGGCCAAAGTCTCCTGGAGAAGAACTCCTGTCGAAGATCCCATTACCGCGAAAAGGCAGTAATACGAAGCGACGACGATAGTGACGGCAGGATAGAAGGCTCGGTCGCGGTCGAGACCCACGCGAGTAGCAAAGAGGCCCACGGCGAGCGCAAATAACACGCCGATCATCAGCGGCACGACTTTCCTCCATTACAACCTGGGCCGTCGAGTGCACCCCGTCGGGTCAATCAACGCATCCGTTCGGTGAGCACTGAGGGCTGCTGATCACTGCGTTCGACCGCTCCGGACAAGGCGGCGTGCGAATCAGCCGCTACGTTCAAGAGGGGCGTGGGACTCCCCGCTACATTGGCGCCACACCAATCCTACCGGGCGGCCGAAGCTAATGAATTATATATGCAATTGCGACCCCTGCATCTGCAACGGCGCCGGCGCAGGAATTGCCGTCTCGCCTGATAAGGAAGGGATGCACCAGCAGCCCGATCGTTCAAGGTCTGCTCACGAAGCGTCCGGTGGTCGACCTCGCGATACCCGTGGGATTGCACGCCGGACTGTGACGGCATGCCAGAACGCGGACGAGGCGCAGGAGCCGCCAATGGGCTCCCATCTCATTACCCCGCGGCGCGGCTATACGCACCACGGGGTCTACGTTGGTCGTGGGTTGGTTCTGCACTACGCCGGACTGGCTCGAAACTTCCGACGAGGCCCTGTCGAAGAGATTTCGCTGGAGCGCTTCGCAAACGGCCGCCCGGTTTACATCGAGTGCCGGACGGCAGTGGCGCTTGCCGCGGAGGACATTGTGAATCGCGCCCGCTCCAGGCTCGGCGAGGATCGCTATCGACTGTTGACCAACAACTGCGAGCATTTCGCGGAATGGTCGCGATTTGGGGCCGATCGCAGTCATCAGGTTGAGCGCTGGTTCGGGCTCGCGCCCAGGTTGATGCGGGCGCTGGTGACTACGATTGGGCGTCGGCTGGCGAGTGTCCGCCCGGAACGCGCGCAGGCGATGGCATAGGACAGAGGAGCGGAATCAACGCCGCTGGTGCACCGGCCTCACTTGAATGCGTGCAGTGAAAACCTATCGCGAGACCTGCAATGTTTGAATTTGTCAAACAGATCCGTCCGTACGTGCTGGCCGAATTGGCCGCCGCGGCGGAGATCGAGCGACGCGGCGATCCCCACCTTGCCTTTCGGCGGTTCGAGCGCGCCCACATCCTTTCCCAGACGGCGACGTTCGAGCATGTGCGCGTTCATGCCCACATGCTTTGCTACGCAATTCGGTAAGGTCTCGCACGAGAGGCCTTCGGTCAATTCCTGCGGATGGTATTGGCGACTCCGCTGTCATTGGTCAGGCGAATCCCAGTCGGCAATACCGGCGGAAGCAATGTCGACGGGCTTCGGCCGATGCCCGTGCCCGCAGATCTTCAGCGGATCATCGATGACGCGCGTGTGCGCGCTGGAATGTGAGAAGCGGTGTAAGGGCTAGTGCACTTCGCTATTTAACTACCGGCGACGGGATACCAGCGGTGCAGCCTTGACGAATTCGCCGACTGCCGCTTCCTCGATCATCCACCGCGCCATGGCATCGTACGAGACCGGCATCCAGGAATTCAGTGCTCCAGGCCAGTCTGCCGTAGCCACGGGAGGCTCGTCCTTACCGCGAGAGTTGAGTCCGCCGCGTACCAGTGTCCACCGAATCGACGAGAAGGCGCCCTTGGCCAGAGCATCCACGACTGCTTGCTGCTCACGAGCACCGCGCCCAATGCGGCCAGGGATCCAGGAGAAGAACCGCATCGTTCGACTAGCTGGCCTACCCGGCACTGCAACCAGCAGGGTGTTGACGATCAACAGGCGATCAACTCCGGCGGCCACCATGGCAGCTTCCACTTCTGCCGCATTGCAAGACAGCATGGCAGATGAATCGTTACTCGTTGGCGTCACCCCCAGAGCCGTAATCACAACATCAGCGCCGGAAAAGGATTCCGTCAGCGTAGCTCGATCCGCAAGCGATGGCACCACGGCCACACGGGAGCTTTGCGGTACTTCAGTGATGCGTTCCGGCCGCGAACGGACAATGGCTGTGAACGCTCTCCCCTCGGCCCGGCAAACGCGCAGGATTCCCTGCCCTAGCCCACCGGCAGCACCAATGACGGCTATGTGACGGGGACGTGAGTTGCTCATGGTGTCACCCGTAACTTCGCCTAGGGAGCACTGATCTTGGCGGAAGTGTGTCGGATTTGCCTCTAGTTGTCCTGCCCAGGCACATTGGGACGCGCAGTTTCCCGCGCAACTGTTGAGTTGGCCTTGGTTGGCCGATACCGTCATCCGGCGTGGCTGCAAGCGAGATTGCAGCGCGAAAATCCATTGGTACTTCTGATCGTGTCTTGATCCGACGGCGGGAAAGAGCCTTTGAAAATCCCGTGCCTGGCTACATAGGTGGATCATTTTTTCCGCAGTCTATCCGCGCGCATTCAAACACTTTGGGGGGCCGCGTGCCTGAATCGGCAGGTTGCCTCGCTGCAAGGTTTGCCTTGCGATGTCCCCGTTTCTGTTGCAGCAGGCAGAACTCACCCGTGCCGCGGCCTTCTGTGCATTCACTTTCACATGATCTTCCCTCAGACGCGGATCATGGCGCGTGGCTTGAAGAGAGAGAATGGCTCGTTGCGCTTATGCGGTCAGACAGGAGCCGAAGTGGCACGAAGACCAAACCGGCTTCTTGTTCGCCATAGGGCCGCCTCTTTCCTGTTCAAGCAGAGCATGCCCCTCGAACACACCCTCGAAGCCAGCGATGTGCGGGATCCCCGTCCAGCCGCGGATGCCATAGCAAGGACACCGTGAAAGGCAGGATGGGCAGCGGTAGCTGGAAAGCATGCATCCCCGCGAACAGGTTGCCAGTGTGGCGTTCGTGAACGGTTGCCACGAGGTCCGACGTCCGGGCTAACGCCAGTGCTGCAGAGAAGCCACCCACGATTGTGGTGATCTGCCGTTTCAAACCGAGCTGCGCCAGCGCATCGTCGACGTGGGTCTTTTCATTGTCTCTGCGCGATACATGCACATGCGCCGCGGCGGCATACCGGGTGGGCGTGACCTTGCCCTTGCTCAGCGGGTGCCCAAAACGAACCACCCCCACATAATGGTCTCGAAATAGTGCCTGCGTACGCACTTCGGGTCCAATGGCCTTGTCGATGACACCCGTTTCCAGATCGACGGAGCCATCGCGCAGAGGTCCGCTGGTCTTGTCCAGTTTGTGAAGGAAGTGCAACCGTACTCCGGGCGCTTCCTTGAAAACGCTGGCCAGCAGGCGAGCTCCGAAGTTCTCCACAAACCCCTCACTGGCGCGAATCGTGAAAGTTCGTTCCAGGTGCTCGAGATCGAACTTGTCCGCGGGGCGCAGCGCTGATTCGGCTGCATGCACGAGTTGACTGACAGAGCCGCGCAGTTCCATCGCGCGGGGAGAGGCGACGAGGCCGCGGCCCGCCCTGACCAGCAGTGGATCGCCGGTCGCCTTCCGCAGTCGTGCGAGTGAGCGGCTCATCGCCGAGGGACTGAGCTTCAGTCTTCGCGCAGCGCGCGCAACGCTGCCCTCCTGAAGTAGCACATCCAGCGTGAATAGCAGATTCAGGTCTGGCCTGGCCATATAGAGCGTCCGATGCACTTATCAAGTGCAAATGATGCGCCTTCCGCTACATGTGCTCAACAACTACCTTTAGTTGCAGAAGCCGGAGCGAACCGTATCCAGGCAGAACCGGAGAACAGACATGGCCAGAAGCACTCTTGAAGCATCCCTCGAGGCAATCAGGTCGGCATGGGGCCCGCTCAGCACGGAAGTGGTCGAGGCCTGCCAGCAGCATCTGGCGAACCTGCTGAAGGCGCCGGACACCGAAGAGTGGTTGTCGGCCCTGCTCGAGGAGGCCCCTGCCAACAAGGAACTGTACCGCGATCCGCAGCACGGATTCGTGCTGCTTGCCCACTCGGAATACGCCGATCTGTATCGCCCGCCCCATGACCACGGCCGGGGCTGGGTCATCTATGCGGTGCAGCACGGTGAAATCGAGATGGGCACCTACGCCCGGATCCAGAACCCGGATGGCAGCGTGAAGCTCGTCAAGAGGAACTCCGCGGTCGTGCGTCCCGGACAGGTCCAGCTGTATCTGCCAGGCGATATTCACGACACCCGCTGCCTGACGCAGACCGCACTTCTGTTCCGCTTTACCGAGCGCGACCTGAAGAAGGAAGACAGGGACGAGCACCGGGTCACTCGGTACGTGCAGCGCAATGGCGACTGGACCACGGGTACGCCGTGAAGGCCCTACCAGTCGACGCCGCGTCCGAGCTGCACGGCCCACGTCGCACTGTCGCGATAGCGGCCGTCCTCGCTGCGATGGTTCTCGTAGTGCTGGATGCGGCGATCGCGAACGTGGCGCTGCCGACGATCGCCCGATCGCTGCAGGTGACTCCGGCGATGTCCATCTGGGTCATCACCGCCTACCAGTCTTCCCTGGTCATGGCCTTGCTGCCCTGCGCTGCGCTGGGTGAAAGCCTCGGCTATCGGAAGGTGTTCACGGTCGGCGTCGCGCTGTTCATTGCCGCCTCTGTGCTCTGCGCACTTGCTCCGTCTCTGCAATGGCTGGTTGCTGCGCGCTTTCTCCAGGGCTTCGGGGGAGCCGGCGTCATGGCGCTCGGCGTTGCGCTGCTGCGTGCGGCGGTTCCGCCCCGCCAGCTTGGAGCAGCCATAAGCTGGAACGCGCTGGCCGTCGCGCTGTCGTCTGCTGCAGGCCCGACGATTGGCGCAGCGATCATATCGGGAGCGGGATGGCGCTGGCTGTTTGCGATCAACCTGCCTTTGGGCGTATTGGTGTTGCTCACCACGCGCGCTCTCCCCAAGGTCAGTGGCACGGGCCGACGGCTGGATCTGCTTAGCGTGGCGTTGAATGCCGGCGCCTTCGCCTCGCTGGTGGTCGGGGCAGAGCTGCTTCCCTCAACACCGATATGGGGTGCAACGCTTATCGCCGCGGCAGGTGGAGCACTGGTTGCGCTGGTCCTGCGGGAGCGGGGCAAAGAGGCCCCACTCATGCCTCTGGATCTGCTCAGAGCAGGGTCGTTCCGGATCTCGGTTGCTGCATCGGTACTTTGCTTTACTGGCGTGGCTGCGGCACTGATTGCATTGCCTTTCCACTTCCAGCATGAACTCGGACAAACCGTCTGGAAGACCGGTCTCTACATGACGCC
Organism: Dehalococcoidia bacterium; assembly: GCA_038240805.1. Taxonomy (GTDB): domain Bacteria; phylum Chloroflexota; class Dehalococcoidia; order CAUJGQ01; family CAUJGQ01; genus JBBRGK01. The sequence continues at coordinate 6,425 of JBBRGK010000152.1, forward strand.
GTGGCCGCTCACGGTGGCCGTCGTGGCCCCGCTTGCTGCCCGTCTCTCGACGCGTATCCCCACGGCTTGGTTATGCGCGACGGGCGGCTTCTGCCTCGCCGCCGGGCTCGGTGCGGCCGCTGTCTGGCAGTCGCAGGGAAGATTCTTGCCACTGACGCTGACAATCGTGCTCTGCGGCCTGGGTTTCGGCCTTTTTCAGGTGCCAAACAACCGGAACATGTTTCTCTCCGCTCCGCCCAAGCGAAGCGGTGCAGCCGGCGGTATGCAAGGCACTGCACGTCTCACGGGCCAGACGGCTGGCGCAATCATCATGACGCTGCTCTTTACCGCTGTATCTGTCGAAGCAGCGCCTCGCATTGGTCTTGGTATAGCAGCGGTATTCGCGTTGGCTGCTGGACTTGTCAGCACCCTCGACCGTGCGTCAGCTGGCCGCCTTGATACAGAGCTACTTGGCACCGCTGTCCAAAATGAACGCGCGCGTCAGCAGGTTGAAAGCGGCTGATGCGGGGACGAAAACCGCAC
>JBBRGK010000153.1:0-6941 GCA_038240805.1 Dehalococcoidia bacterium
CGGCCTTTGAGGAGAATGCCGAGCGCCTTTTGCAGGCGGGCTTCCGTGCGGGTGTCGATATTGGCCGTCGCCTCGTCCAGCAGCAGGACACGGGGCTGTCGCAGCAAGGCGCGGGCGAAGCTGACCAGTTGCCGCTGTCCCACGGAGAGGTTGCTGCCGCGTTCGTGCACCGCCGTGTTGTAACCATGTTCGAGCCGCATGATTAGCTCGTGGGCGCCCACCGTTTCAGCAGCGATGCGCACGTCGTCGTCGGTCGCATCGTCCTTGCCCATGCGGATGTTTTCGGCAATCGTGCCGCTGAACAGGTACGGCTCCTGCAGGACGATCCCCATCTGTGAGCGTAGTGAGGAGAGCGTCACGTCGCGAATGTCGTGGCCATCGACGGTGATGCGGCCATCGCTGACGTCGTAGAAGCGTTCAAGCAGGCTGATGATCGTACTTTTGCCGGCGCCCGTCTGGCCAACCAGCGCTACGGTCTGGCCCGGCTCCGCTACGAGTTGCAGATCATCGAGCACGGGCACGTCGGGCAGATAGTGGAAAGAGACGTGCTCGAACGCCACCCGCCCTTCGATCTCGGGCAGGGTGATTGCGTCGGACTTGTTCTCGATCGTTGCCGGCTCGTCCAGCAGTTGAAAGACGCGCTCGGCGGCGACTGTCGAGCGTTGCAGCGTGCTGTACTGCTGCGTGATCTGTTTGATCGGCTCGAACAGGCGGTTGATGTAGACGGTGACTCCCACCAGCACGCCGACTTTGATTTCGCCGCTGAGCACCAGGTTGCCGCCGACGATAATCGCCAGCCCCACCGCGAGGGCGTTCACCATTTCGACGATAGGGGTGATGATCGCCGAGACGCGGCCTGCCTGTAGGTTCGCCTCGAAGTTGCGGCGATTGACATCGCCAAAGCGGGCGCGGTTGACGCCTTCGCGGGTGAGGCTCTGGATGATGCGCACGCCCGAGACGTTTTCCTGCAAACTGGCATTCACCAGCGAGATCGCCGCCCGGGTGTGGCGAAAGCTTTTCTGGGCGTAGTGTTGCCAGACGCCGAGAATGGCGCCCATCACCGGAATCGAGAGCGAAGCGACGATCGCCATCTTGAAGTTCAACAGCAGCAGGCTGGCGAAGATGCCGATAATGGTCAGCGAGCTGGCGATGATGCTGAGCAGCCCGCTGCTGAGCAGTTGCTGCAGCACGGAGATGTCATTCTGTGCTCGCGACATAATGCGGCCGGTTTCATTCTGATCGAAGAAGCGTACCGGCAGCTGCTGCAGGTGCCAGAAGACGTTCGCGGAGAGCTCGTACAGCGCCCACTGGCCGGCGTACGTCATTAAATAGGTTTGGCCATAGGTGCTGAACCAGTTGGCGACCTGGAAGCCAACGAAGATCGCAATCAGCCAGCTGAGCCCGGTCGTGTCGCCTTTGGCGATAAAGCCATCGATCGCAAGCGTGATGAAGTACGGCGTGGCGACGCTCGACGCAGTTGCGATCAACATCAGCACGGCGGCAATCGCGACCCGCTTCTTATATGGACTGAGATAGGGTAGCAGCCGGCGCATCAGCTTGCCGTCGAACGGTTTGCCGAAGTCCTCCTGATCGAGCCCGCTGTCCATGCGCGCCATGTTGCCGCGGCCGCCGCCCATACCCATGCCGCCGCCGCCGGGTCCCGAAAGACCCATACCGAACTGCATTCCCTGGTCTCCAGATCCTACGCTTTGGGCGTATTTGTAGCGTTGGCGGCGCGGCTGACTGAAGCCGCGAGGTTCCCGGCCGGGTCCGCCACACCGATGTCAATTCCTGCTGCCAGCGTGCGGCCGAGTTCCTCCTGGTCGCGTAGCTCGAGGTCGTAGATCTCGCGGTAGACACCATCCTGCTCGAGCAGCTCCTCGTGCCGGCCGCGCTCGACGATCATGCCGTCCTTCAGCACGAGGATCTGGCTGGCATGGCGGACCGTGCGCAACCGCTGCGCGATCACAAATGTCGTGCGGCCGCGCATCAGCTCAGATAGCGCCTGCTGAATCAGGTACTCCGTTTCCATATCCACGCTGCTGGTGGCGTCATCAAGAATCAGCACACGCGGATCGAGCAACAGCGTGCGGGCGATGGCGACCCGCTGCCGCTGCCCACCGGAGAGCGTCACGCCGCGTTCACCAACCCAGGTCTCGTAGCCATCGGGCAGGGTAATAATGAAGTCATGCATCCGGGCGGCTTTCGCCACCTCGATCACCTGCTCGCGGCTGGCTCGGGGGACCCCATAGGCGATGTTGTCGTGGATCGTGGCAGAAAAGAGAAATGGATCCTGCAGCACGATGCCGACGTTGCGTCGTAGCGAGGCGATCGACACGGCGCGAATATCGTGTCCGTCGATCGTGATCCTGCCGCTCGTGACATCGTAGAACCGCGGCAACAGCTGAGTGATCGTGCTCTTGCCGCTGCCAGAGGGGCCAAGCAGGGCGATCAGCTCGCCGGGCTGTGCGTCGATCGCCACATCGTGCAGAATCGGCCGCTTCGTGTCATAGCCGAAGGCGACGTTCTCGAAGGTCACGTGCCCGCTGACGTTGCCGAGATCGACGGCATCGGGCCGGTCATGGACCTCTGACTCCGCGTCGATGATCTCGAAGACGCGCTGCGAAGAGGCGGCGGCGCGGGACCACATGTTCAGCAGAAAGCCGACCGTGCGCACCGGTGCCGCGAGGCTGCTGCGATACTCGACGAAAGCAACCAGTCCGCCAAGTGTGAGCCGGCTGTGAATCACCTCGCGGCCGCCGTACCAGAGCAGTGCCGCCGTGGCACAGTTGAGCATGAAGAGCATCAGTGGCTGGTTGAAGGCCGAGAGCCGGTTCGCCTCCAGTGAATCGACACGGACGATCTTGTTCGAGCGGTTAAACTTCTCCAGCTCCTGGCGCTCGCGCACGAAAGCGCGAACCACGCGGGCGCCGACGATGTTCTCCTGCAGCACGGTCGTGAAGGCGCCCTGCGCCTGCTGCACCCGCTGCCAGAGGGGACGCAGCCGGCGGCTCGTATAGAAAGCGCGGCCGCCGATCAGCGGCATCGAGGCGAGCAGAATCAGGGCGAGCTGCCAGTTGATATTGAGCACGATTACGACGGTGGCAATGAACAGCACGATCGTATATGTAAGCTGCAACATGCCCGCCTGCACGAACTGCCGTACCTGCTCGACATCCACCGTCGCCCGCGACATCAACTGCCCCGTTTCGTTGCGGTCGTGGAAGGCGAAGCTCTGGTGCTGCATGCAGTTATAGAGGTCGTTGCGGAGGTGCATCGCGACTGTTTGAGAAAGGTACTGGCCCAGGTAGCTCTGCCAGTATTCAAAGAAACCGAGCGCCAGCGAGACAACCACGACCAGCACAGCGCCCAGCAGCAGCGCCCGGTGGTCCCGATGACTGATGCCTACGTCGATCACGCGCTTGATCACCAACGGTGTCAGCACACCGAAGGCGACGGTGCCCGCCAGGCTGATGTAGGCGAGCACAGACGCCCGCCAGTTAAAGCGCAGGTAGGTAAAGACGCGCAGGATGATCGTCATAGTGCCAGCACTGTATCGCGATGCAACGTTAACGTCAACGTCAACGTATGCAGGGGACCGCAGGTATAGCTGGCTCATGCACAGGGCTGCACTTCAGGCCGGCTTTTATGTAAGATGACCAACGTCGGCGAACAGCCGAAGCAGTCCGTTGCCGAGGGTGGGGCGAGGCAGCCGGCGAAAAGTGGTTGAGTATTTGAGGCGTGACATTGGCTTCGGGGGTGAACGGGGGCGAGCCCCCGATGTCCGTCGGAGACTTTAAACAAGAGGAGAGTTTATCGTGCCAGGAATGTTGGAAGGGAAAGTCTTTGCGGTTACCGGCGCAGGCCGGGGGATCGGCCGGGGGGTGGCGATGCTCGCCGCGCGCGAGGGCGCGAAAGTCGTCGTCAACGATGCTGGCGTCAACGTGGACGGCAGCGGTGCTGATGCGGGACCCGCCCAGCAGGTAGTACAGGAGATCAAGGGCGAGGGCGGCACCGCGACCTCGTGTGTCGGCGATATCTCGTCGATGGAAGGCGGCGAAGCGCTGGTCAAAACGGCGCTGGACCCCTACGGCCGCCTAGATGTGCTGATCAACGTTGCCGGGATTCTGCGTGACCGCATGATCTTCAACATGGGCGAGGACGAGTGGGACGCAGTGATCCGGGTGCATCTGAAGGGGCACTTCTGCACAATCAAGCCGGCGTCGATCCTGATGCGGCAGCAGCGCAGCGGCCGCATCATTAACTACACCTCTGTCTCCGGCCTGATCGGCTCTGCCGGCCAGGGCAACTACGGCGCCGCCAAGGCGGGTATCGCCGGCCTCACCCGGGTTGTCGCTCGCGACCTCGGGCGCTATGGCGTCACGTGTAACGCGATCTCACCGGGCGCATCGACCCGCATGACGGCCACCGTTTCGGACGAAGCGCGCCAGAAGCGGGCCGCTGCCGGCATTCAGACCGGCTCAATGGTTGCCACGCCCGCGGCACAGCCGAACCCCGCCATGACCATGCGGGAGCCGGAGTACGTGGCACCGATGACGTGCTTCCTGGCCACGGACGACGCCTGGAACATTAACGGCCAGATCTTCAACGTCAACGGCGGCACCGTCGCGCTGCTGAACCACCCGACCCCCGCACGCACGATCTGGAAGCCGGGAATGTGGACACTCCAGGAGCTGGCTCAGTTCGTACCCTCGCAGCTCATGACCGGAATCCAGAACCCCGCGCCGCCGCCGGCCGAGCTGGCAGTCGCCGGCCGGTCGTAGCTCCAACCTTAATCTCGGCTCAGGGACGGTCGACACGCCGTCCCTGAGCCGGTACCGATCGGCGTTACATTAACGGTGCTTCAGCCGGGTTGTCCGGTCCTGTGCAGATGCATGCAAAAGTGGATCGGACGCAAGCTGCCCCAGCCACCAGAGCGCGTCGCGCGCCAGGCCGTCGTGCCGCTCGGTGTAGCGAATGGCATCAGCGGCATCGGACCAGGGAAGTCCAGGGATGTCTGCGGAGAGCGACCAGAGCTTGCGTGCCTGGTTCTGCATCAGACGCGGCAAGCCGATCTCTTCGACGGTCACATCGGCCTCGCTCCAGTCGATCTCCATCAGGCGACGGACGCGGGCGAAAGCCGGATCGCGCCCCAGCACCACGTACAGCGCCTCGACCAGCCGAAAGTTCTGCTCAGAGGGTCCGCTATTTCCTGCCACGACCGCGTTCTCCAGAACGTTTGTTTCATATCATAGCACAGGCACACGGTCGCGCCGAGGTGTGGAGCGCTTCATACCCTGGCGGCGAGCGTAGGGAGATCAAGAACGGGCATGGCCGAAGCCATGCCCGCGAGCCGAACTCTTCAGCGCTTGCGCCAGTTCATCTGGCCCCGGCGACACTGTGCATGGCAGCCAATTGCTCAATGCGGGCGAGGAACGCATCCACCTCGAACGGCTTCGTGATGATTTCGGTGAAACCTTCCGCCTGGACCCGGCTCGCGTTCCAGTGATGCGCCGTAAACAGCACCACCGGCGTAACGGCTGAACGCCGCAGCAGCGGTCCAAGTACACGAACAGCGAGGTCCAGGGTCGGGCTGAAACTATCGGTGAGGATAATGTCGAAGGTGACGACCCGCAGGATTACGTGCGCTTCCATCGGGTTGCGCACCATGACCACGCTATAGCCTTCGCTGGTAAGCACCGTCTCGGTCATCCCGGCGATCGAGGCGTGATCCTCGACGAGCAGAATGAGCGGGCGTGTACGCCGCTGGCGTTGCTCGGCAGGGTCGGCAAGCATGTACAGCGGTTCCTCGCCAGAGCTATCCCGAAGCAGCAGACCTGCCCGCTCCAGCCAGAGCACCAGCCGGCGGCTGTCCTCCGGGCCAACTGCTGCAAGGCTCCCGATCTCGGCGCTGGTTAGTTGCTGTCCGGGGTGTTCTGCCAGGTGCCGCAGCACCGGCGCTCCGAGCCGCGAGACGCCGCGCATGCCCCCGGCCGCACCAGCGCCTCGCTCCGCGTCGCCATCGATCTCTCCTGAGGTTGTCACGACTCCATCTCCCGCTACGTCGGGCGGTTTCGCACGCAGTTGCGTGTGAGCCCGAAACATGAATTTAACATACCAAGCATACACCGACGCGGAATGTGGATTCCATTACACCCGGAGAGTATTTCTGCTTTCTGCCGGATAAGCAGTCAAGTATCGTACTGCTGCCTGACGAACTATGGCGCGCCGGTGAAGTGGGGCGCAACATCGCTGACAAAGGCGTCCAGCGCCTCCCAGTCCACTGGCGGCCGGATGGCGATATTGAGCCGCGTGGCGCCGGCCTTCGCATATTCGGCCATACGCTCGACCGCTTCAGCAGGCGATCCGGTGAGTTGCCCAATGCTGCGATCTTCGGCCTGCGGACCCCACCGTTCGATCAGCTTACGCCGGTGGCTGTCAGCTTTCGCCGCGCTGGGCGCCATACGGAAATGCAGGTTGACGCCCCGTTCGATCGATTTCGGCTCGCGTCCTTCCCGCTCGCACCAGCTATCCAGCACGCCGCACTTGTGGGCAAAGTCTTCGACGCCGATGTAGGGCACGTTCCAGCCGTCGGCGTGACGCGCGGCAATGCGCAGCGTGCGCTTCTCGCCTCTGCCGCCAATCCAGAGTGGCACGTGCGCCTGCACCGGTTTCGGATAACAGGCCGCGTTCTCCAGCTGGTAGTAGGTGCCGTTAAAGTCGGTGCGCGGCTGCGTCAGCAGGAGCTTGATCGCACGTGTGCCCTCCTCCAGCATGTCGAGCCGCCGCCCGATTGGCGGGAACTCGTAGCCGTAGGCAGCGAACTCCTGCTGGTGCCAGCCCGCGCCGAGCCCAATTTCGAGCCGGCCACCGCTGAGATGATCGATCGTCGTAAAGGCTTTGGCCAGCAGTCCGGGATTGCGATAGAGCATGCAGAAAAC
>JBBRGK010000154.1:0-6924 GCA_038240805.1 Dehalococcoidia bacterium
CATCGACACATCGAGAAAGATCAGGTCAGGCGGCGTGACCGCGATGTAGTCGAGCGCCTGTTTGCCGTTCGCTGCACCAGCCACCTGGCAGCCTTCGGACCGCAACCTGGCTCGCAACAGCCGGTTGATATCCGGGTCATCGTCCACGACCAGCACATGGATAGGTACCGTTGGCCGCGTCGAGACCGGGTTACCACCTGGATCTGGCGCCTCGGTCCGTGTCGGAGAGATCTCGGTCATGATGCCGCCCGGACGGCCAGAATCGCTTTGACGCGTTCCAGCAACTTCGCTTCATGGACCGGCTTCATGATGTAATCCGCCGCTTCCTTTGACCGCGCCTTTTCATTGACGGGCGTCACCGAGATCAACATCACCGGGATTGCAGCGGTACGCGGATTACTTTTCAGACGTTTAAGCACGGTTTCACCGGGCATGTCGGGAAGCGCCAGGTCAAGCGTAATCAGGTCGGGCTGTTCGGCCAGAGCGAGCCGCAACCCTTCAGCCGCGTTGCCGGTAACCGTCACCGTGTAATCGGCTCGCTCAAGATATATGCGGATGAGGCCAGCGATATCAGGTTCATCATCGATCACGAGAATGCGGGCACCCGAACGCTTTTCTGACGCTTCGGGCGCCCCCGGCGGCTCCTCGCCCGCGATCGGCAGCGTGAAACGGAAAGTGGAGCCTTCGCCGGGGGTGCTCGACAGGACAATCTGGCCGCCGTGCATCTGCACCAGCGTGTGGGTGATCGCCAGGCCGAGGCCGGTTCCACCCACGTCCTGAGTCAAACGGTTGCGAGCCCGGAAGAACCTGGTGAAGATCTGCGACTGCTCCTCGGGGGAAAGGCCGATGCCGGTATCGTGAACATCGATGCGGAGCCAGCCACGGTCCACGGCGGCGGCGACACGGATCAGCCCACCCACGGGCGTATATTTGTGCGCGTTTGAAAGCAGATTCGTGACGATTTGGATGATGCGGTCGGCTTCGCCGTGAGCCGGCGGCAGGGGATCTTCCAACTCGACCTCGAACCGCTGACGCTTTTCTTTGAACTGGGGCCGGAGACTGGCCGCGACGCCCTGGATGAGCCGTGTCATATCGACCGACGTGCGTTCGAGCTCGACTTTCCCCGCCTCAATGCGCGATACATCGAGCAGGTTATTGATCAGAGCGATCAGGCGGTCGGCATTGTTCTTGACGATATCGAGGAACTCGATCTGCTCCGGCTCAAGCTGGCCGGGTCCATCCTCCAGGAGCAGGTCGACGTAGCCCTTGATCGAGGTGAGCGGCGTCCGAAGCTCGTGGGACACCATGGAGACAAAATCGGACTTCATCCGATTGACTTCGCGCTCGCGGGTCACATCGCGAAATACGTAGAGTCGGCCGAGGTGCTCGCCATCGGCGGTTCGCACCGGCGTCGAAAATAGTTCCAATTCGGCTTCCACCGGGTGCTTCTGCCGGACGATCTCGGTGAATGTGTTGTCGGCATCGCTTGCGGTACCGCCCAGGCGGCGGCGAAAGCCGGCCGGATCCTCGAAGATGCGCTCAACGTCGGCGGTAAATTCATCGAATCGCCTGCCGATCACGTCGGCGGGCTTCTGATCGAACATTGCGGCAAAGCGCTGGTTCATCGTCAAGAAACGACGCTCCGGGGAGACGAGGACCATCGCCTCGGTTGTGGCGTCGAGTACGGCGTGGCCCTGTCCACGAGCTCGTTCCGCCTCACGGAATTGCTCGCTGGCCTCGGCCTCAGCCGCCTTCTGCCTGGTGATGTCGGCGATCATCGCCAGGCCAAACCGCGGTGCGCCGCTGCCGTCTCGCAACAGCGACATGGTGATGTGGCCCCAGATCAGGGAGCCGTCCTTGCGGAAGTACCGTTTCTCGGTCGAGAAGCTATCGAACTTACCGGCGAGCATCTCCAGAAATGCTTCGCGGCTGGTGCCGAGATCGTCGGGGTGTGTGTAATGGGCAAAAGGGGTGGTACGAAACTCCTCGGCTGTGTATCCAAGAATGCGCTGGGCCGCGCCGTTGCTTTGAATTGCCCGTCCCATTCGGTCAAGCACAACAATACCGAGCCCGGAGTTCTCAAATACTGCACGGAAGCGTGCTTCACTTTCCTGCTTTTCGGCGAGCAGCTGCCCCATATCGATCGTCTGCATTTCACGTTCAACCATGCCCGCGAGGTCGGACAACGCAGCACGATCCGCAGCGCTAAACTGGCGGGGCAGGCGGTCGATAATACACAGCGTGCCAAGCTTGCTGCCGATAGTGCTGCGAATCGGCTGTCCGGCATAAAACCGGATGTACGGCTCGCCCGTGACCAGCGGGTTGGCGGCGAACCGGGGATCTAGTAGAGCGTCCTCGATCACCAGCGCCTCGTCGCCGAGGATCGCATAGGTGCAGAACGAAATGTCGCGGCTCGTCTCGCTGACACCCAGTCCCTGGCAGGACTTGAACCATTGCCTGTTTGCATCTACGAGACTGATCAGGGCAATCGGAACGCCGAAAAGACGTACGGCTGTCCTCGTGATCCGATCAAACCGCTCTTCCGGCGGTGTATCCAGCAGCCCAAGAGCACGGAGATCGGCCAGGCGCGCGGTCTCGTCAGCGGGTATCGGCGGGGTCACGCCTGAGGTTGATCGGGGGGTATGAGACTGCGACATGCCGAATGAATATCCTGACTCGAATGACATACCAAGTATAGGCGTTATCCGGCGAGGCGATCTGCATCATGGCCGTGCAGCGAGCATTTCGGCGACGCGGTCGGCGAGCTCTCTGGGGACGAACGGCTTTACAAGGTATGAATGCGCACCGCTCGATAGACCTGCTTCGATTTCGGCGGCCTGACCCATCGCAGACAGAATCAGGATCGGGATCGACGCCGTGGCGGGATCTGCCGCAAGCAGCTTTGACACCTCAAGCCCCGTAAGCCCCGGCATCATCACATCGAGGACAACGAGATCCGGCATCGTCTTCTGCACCTCCGCGAGAGCACCATCGCCTGTGCTAGCTTCGATGATTTCATAGCCGCGCCGGTGCAGCGTGAACACGATCAGCCGGCGGATATCGGCCTCGTCGTCGGCGACAACTATTCGTGCGGTCATGGTGCCTCGGAGGATAAGGCTGGCAAAGCAAGTCCGAAAGGTAGACCTGCCCGGCCGATAACTGCTGCTAACTCCTCCGCTGTCCATGGCTTGCTGAGAATCACACCGCCGCCCAGCAGTTCCACGGCGGAGCGGTTGCTTTCCATTACTCCGGGGCTCGCGGTCATCATGACGATTGGTATTCTGCTCGTCTCTTCCTGCATCCGTAGCCGCCGGAGCGCCTCGACACCATCCATTACCGGCATGCGGATATCCATCAGCACGAGCGAAGGACTGGTGTCGCGCACCCGCTCCAGCGCCTCGCCGCCGTCGCGCGCCTCGACCACCGCAAAACCTGCCCGACGGAGATGACCGACAAGCAGGTTGCGGACATCAGTGTCGTCATCGACGACCAGAATCGGCCCGGTGGGCTCCGTCGCCAGCGCCAGATCAACGCGGGCCAGCAGCTCGCCTTCCGAGATCGGCTTGTTGAGATAGTCCACGGCCCCGAGCCGCTTGCTGCGGCCATCGTCCGGCATGACAGACAGCATGAGCACCGGGATGTCTGCCGTCTGCGGTTGGCTCTTCAGCTGCTCAAGGACCGTGAAACCATCTACATCGGCTAGCTGAATGTCAAGAATAATCAGTTCAAGCCTCTCACTGCTCGCCAGCGAGAGCGCGGTGGAGGAATTGTTCGCAACCAGCACGGTGTAGCCGGCTCGCTCAAGATAACGACCGACAAGGTTGGCGATGTCAGGCTCATCATCAACCACAAGCACGCGCCCTCCCGGGCGAAGACCCATGGCCGAAATCGGCGACGCAACCCGGTCTACCTGTGCGGCGAGCGGCAATGTGAAGCTAAACGTCGATCCTTTTCCCACGGTGCTGCTTACTGAGATCTCGCCACCATGAAGCTCGATTAACGACCGAACGATCGTCAGGCCGAGTCCTGTGCCGCCGACTTCCTGCGTCGTGCGATTATTTGCCCTAAAGAAGCGAGTGAAAAGCTGTTCCTGCTCCTCCTCGCTCAGACCGATGCCGGAGTCCTGGATGTCGACCCGCGCCATGCCCGCCTCGCTGATCGCGCGGACGGCGATCTGTCCACCGGACGGTGTGTACTTATGGGCGTTGGACAGCAGGTTGGTGAGTACCTGGACCAGCCGGTTTGAGTCGGCGAATACGACCAGATCTCCGGGCACCGAGATCTCGAGATGCTGCTCCTTTGCCTGCAACTGCATTCGCAACGAGGTGGTTACGGCCCTAACGGCCTCAAGCAGGCTCTGCGACGTACGCGTCAGGTCTATCTTGCCGGACTCGATCCGCGAAATATCGAGCAGGTCGTTAATCAGAGCCACCAGGCGGTCTGCGTTGCTCTTCACAATTCCAAGAAACTCGACCTGTTCCTCCGTGACATCGCCGACTTCGCCTTCGATCAGCAAGTCTACATAGCCTTTGATGCTCGTCAGCGGCGTCCGCAGCTCGTGCGAAACCAGCGAGACGAACTCGGACTTCATCCGGTCAACTTCCCGCTCCTTCGTCACGTCTCGCAGCACGAAGAGCCGCCCGAGGTGCTCGCCATCCGTGCTGTGAACCGGAGTGGAGAACAGGGCGAACTCCCGCCGCACCGGGAACGACTGTACGACCATCTCCTCGAAGCGACGCTGGCTGTCCTTCAGGGCCGAGTCGATCTGACCGAGCAACCGTTCGCCCTCGTCAAACAGATCGGGCAGGATCTCCTCAATGTCTCTGAGACTCAACGTACGGGCGTCGGCCGAGGCCAGCCCGAACAGCTCGGCAAAACACTGGTTCATTGTCAGGATTTCCCTGTCGGGCGCGATCAGCACCATCGCGTCGCTTGCAGCATCGAGCACCGCGCGCTGCTGGCTGCTGGCGTGCTCGGCCACACGATATTGGCGGTTGAGCGCCTGAAGCGTGCCGTTGAGGTGTATTTCCACCAGCTTCTGGTCCGTCACATCCGTGAACACTGCCACCGCCCCGGTAAACGCACCCTCGGCGCTCCGTAAGGGAGCCGCGCTCACGGACACGATCGTTCTCGTTCCATCCGGCTGCTCAAGCATCATCTCCACGCCCCGCGCCGGGACACCTGTACGTCGCACTAATTCAAACGGAGACTGGTCCAGCGGGAACGGCTCACCGTCGAGTGTCAGGCGGCGAAACGGCGGCGCCGCATAGGGGCTGCCTTCGATGCCGCTTCGGTCGAGGCCGAGAATTTCCTCGCCCGCAGCGTTCGTCTGGATGAATCGCCCTTCCCGATCGAAGATCAGCACGCCTGCTGCCATCGTTTCGATAATGCTCTTGAGCCGCTCCTCGTTTCGACGGAGTGCCTCGCGAACGGCCTCCGTCTCGGTCTGCCGGCGCTGAACCGTGCTCGCCATGCTGTTGAACGCCTGCGCGAGCCGTCGCAACTCACCGCCGCCGCTCTCCGACGCACGGGCGCCCAGGTTACCCTCGTCCATCCGCCGCGCTGCGGCCGTAACTCGCTCAAGAGGCAGGGCCAACGATCGTGCCATCAATAACGCGATCAGGAAGCCACCGACGATCACACCGAGCGTGCCCCAGGCGATGATCTTTAGGAGGAGATTCTCCGCCGACCTGTCAGCTCCGATGCGGGTGGTCAGCAGCGTCGTTTCCAGGTTGACGGCGTCGGCCACAACAGCTCGTATGGCATCGAACTGCTGTTTGCCCTGTCCGGTCGCCACAAGCGCAGAAATTGCAGATGCTGGCTGGCGGCCATCGGTCACGTCCTGTCGCAGCACCAGCCCCGGCTCGGTCACCTCCGTCTGCCAGGTTGCGGCCCGCTGCGCCAGATCGCGCCACCGTTTCTGCTGGGCGGGATCATTCGTCGTCAGCCGTTCCAACTCGGACAGCTGTAACGGATACGCTTGCTGCCCCTGCAAATATGGTTCGAGAAAAGCTCGGTCGCCGGTGATCAGGTAACCCCGATAGCCAGTTTCCATATCGACGAGGTTCGACAGCGTCTGGCCGGCAAGCGTAATGACCTGGAAGGACGTTTGAACCGACTTCCGCGTATCCGAGCTGTGTTGCGTCGTGCGATACGTGAACGCGCTCTGAACGTAGACAGCGAGCAGCACGAGCCCGAACGCGCCCAACAGACGCCAGCGCAGCCGTATATTGCTCATCGTGCTCAACCAGGTCATCACGGTTTCCTAATCGAACCAGAGCCTCGACCACCTGCACACCGATGCGAGCGGCGGTGCAACCACTCGGACTCTATCATTTCAAGGCGATACCCGTGCCCGCACAAGCCGGTTGCGCGGTAGAACTTTCAGCACCGGTCCGACCGGTGCTCAGTATCCCCGATTGAGGTCAACCACGTTGCGGAGCGGCTCGCCCGCGAGGTATCGGCGCAGATTGTCGCAGACGAGCTCCTGAATGCGTCCACGGGCGCGATCGCTGCTTGCCGCCACATGCGGCGTAATAATCAGGTTTGGCAGATCCCACAGTGGGCTGTCGGTCGACAACGGTTCCGTGGCGAAGACATCCAGAGCGCCGCCCCCGAGCCTTCCGTTGCTTAGAGCATCGATCAGTGCCGGTTCATCGACTACCGGTCCACGTGCGATGTTGATCAGGTACGAGCCCGACCGCATCATTGCCAGCTGTGGCCCCGCGATAAGCCGGCGGGTCTCCGGTGTCAGAGGCATTGCGAGTACGACTACGTCGCTCTCCGCGAGCAGGTATGCCAGATCTTGCGGTGGGCAGATTATGTCGGCCACGGTGTCGGGGCCGCGCTGTACCGCCGAGCGCCGCATGCCGATCACACGCAGCCCCAGCGCTCGCGCCCTGCCGGCTACTGCCCTGCCGATCG
>JBBRGK010000155.1:0-6907 GCA_038240805.1 Dehalococcoidia bacterium
GTGCTCATCGCGGCGCACTGCACATCCACCGGCTGGCGCACCAGGGCGCCACGGTAGCCCTGCTTGTTCAGCGCGTCCTCCAGCGCAATATCTTCGGTCAGATGATGCCCCAATGCCGCGAAGCCGCCTGCGGCGAGGACACAATCGCGGTGAATGAGCAGCAGCGTGCCCCAGAGGCCGTGCGCCCCGCGCACCTGGGCGGCGGCATATTCGAACGGGGCCATGACCACGTTGACCAGCAGCCGTTCCAGTCGGGCGGGGATGCCGGGCGCACTCGTTACCCGCGGCGTCGCTGCGACGGCACGCACCCGCTGGTCTGCCAGCGGCGCCACCAGCCGGCTCAAGGTCGCAGGATCGGCGATCGTGTCGCTGTCGCTCACCAGCAGCCACTCAAACTGTGCCACGGCAGCGCCCGCGGCGAGGTTGTGCGATTTGCCGTTCACCAGCGGATCGTCCGGTGGCCCGGAAAGCAGGCAACGCACCAGTGCCGGGAACTCATCTACCAGCGCCAGAGCCACTCGATGCAGCGGCTGGGCAGCATCCTCGAAAATGAACAGGACCTCGTAGGGCCCCGGATACTCCTGGGTGCAGTACGAGCGAAACGCGGTCACCGCCTCCGGTTCGTCGCCGTGAACCGGCTTCAGGATGGAGATCGGCGGAAACGAGACAGCAGCGGGGGAATGAGCGAGCCGGAACCGCAACGCCAGTCCATCGCGTACCAACAGCAAGATCGCGACGCAGATCACGGCCTGCGCGATCGCGTCGCCGTTTACGATCCAGTCGAGCGCAAAATGAACGGCATGCATGTGGTTGCGTCGCTCCCGCCGCCATGCTAGCACCGGGGCGCTCTCGCCACTCGTTCCTCGCTTGTGCTCACGGTACAATCGCGTTCGCACGCTGCGTGTCATCGATGACGGACGACGATAACGGACGACATCGAAGACGGACTAAGAATCTCGTAAACCTCAGATATTGCGGACGAACCGGACGGCCAGGAGCAAGCGAATGGCAAAGCCGATATATATCGAGAACGTGACGCTGATCGACGGCAGCGGGGCACCTGCGCAGGGCGGGATGACCGTGGTTGTCGAAGACGGACTAATTTCGCGAGTGGCGCGGACATCCGAACTTGCGGTCCCCGATGGCGCCGAGGTGATCGACGGCGGCGGCCGCTGGCTGATACCGGGTCTGATCGACATGCACGTACACGTTGCGCTGGTCGGCGAAGAGGCGCTGCCGCTCTGGCTCGGCACAGGCATCACGACCGTCCGCGATCTCGGCGGTGACATTGGACAGCTAATACCACTGCGGGCCGCGATCGAGAGCGGCGAGCGGCAGGGGCCGCGCATTCTCACGTATGGCCCGATGCTCGACGGGGTGCCATCGATCTTCCCCCAGGTACCGCAGTCTGCCGTAGGCCGTCTCGCCCGGCTAAACGCCGATGTTGCCGCAGGCGAAAGCTCGATCGATTGGCTGTTAGAGGCCGGTGTTGATGGGATCAAGCTCTATGCCGGTCTCCGTCCCGACCTGGTGCAGGCGATGATCCGGCGTGTCGACGGCCGGGTGCCTGTGACCGGACACCTGAGCCGCACCTGGGCGAGCGAGGCGATCGAGGCAGGGATCAACTGCCTTGAGCATGTGCATGCAACCGTCTACCAGGATGTGGTGCGGCCGGAGCACCGCCATCTGCGGGAAGAGGGCAACGGCTTCATCCCCACCTACTGGACCTGGCTCAACCGGGGCTGGGCCGAGGCGGATCTCGATGCGGACTACGTCAGGCGGTTTGTCGAGCAAATCGTGGCGGCCGATGTCTGCCTCTCGCCAACCACCGTGCTGATTACCGGCGGCATTGCCACGCGCGAGGCGCTGGACGAGCCAGGCCTTGCGCACGCGACCGAGACGCAGCGAAACCGGCAGAGCATGCAGGCAAGGCAGGTTGCAGAGCTGCGGGCAAAGGCGGAAGCAGCGGGGAAACCTCTCCCCTCGCCGCAACAGGCCGATCCTGAACAGGGGGAGCGAGCGTTGGAACACGAGCTTGCCTTCCTGCGCATGGTCCACGACGCAGGCGGCAGCGTCACACCCAGCACCGATGTGGGCGCAGCACCGAACCAGGCTGCTGGCTTTTCGCTGCACCGTGAGCTGGCGTTGTTCGTGCGCGCCGGTTTCACGCCGCTTGAAGCGATTCACGCAGCGACAGGCATGGCAGCGAAGGTGCTGCGCCACCCCGAGATCGGCGTCATTGCCGCGGGAAACGCCGCCGATATGGTCCTGCTCCGCGCCGACCCGCTGGCCGATATCCAGAACACCCGCGCAATCGAAACCGTGATTCGGCGCGGTGTGACAGTGCCGCCTCTGGCGATGGGGTCGTCAGGCAACGCGAGGTAGACTCCAGTCGATTGTTCAGACGTGCCCTGGCTGGATGTAGCACCGCCGCCAACGGTTGGTGCATGATCGTGCAATGAGCGATGGGCCAGGTGCGAAAGATACCGCGGCAATCCCTCTGAGCCTCGCGGAAGCGGTGCGTCGGTTGGTCAGAACGTTCCAACCGGAACGAATTTTCCTGTTCGGCTCGGGCGCTACGGGCGCCGCCGGCCCGGACAGCGACTATGACCTCATGGTGCTGGTCGGTAGCTCTGCCGATTCAAGCTACCGTCGCGCGCGGGACGCCTACACAGCGGTGCTCGATGTGGCGATTCCAATGGATATCCTTGTCTGGACGCGCGAGGAGTTCGACTGGCAGGTGCCGGTTGTGGCGTCGCTCCCCGCGACAATCCTGCGCGAAGGCCGGCTACTGTATGCCGCCTGACGAAGCAAAAGCGCACCTGGTTCGAAGCTGGCTGCGAAAGGCCGGGCACGATCTGCACGTGGCGGAGGCACTAATTGGCTGGTTCAAAAACTCGGCCGGAGAGGAAACCGCGGCTGCATTGGGTCAGGGAATGTTTTGAAATCACCCACATAAGGAACTGTGTAAACGGACAGTTACAATACTCGTCGAACGCCGTTTGATTTGGGACGTTGATTTCGTAACGACTTATGAGACCGTTACGGAGGCGTGAAGAAACTGCGGTCGGGCCAGGCTTAGCGGTGTCCGTTTTGGGGTCGTTTTTGGAAGTGAGACTTAAGCAATACCATCGTCGCCTGGGAAGTCCTGCTTGAGTCGAATGGCACGACCATGCGAAGGAGAGCAGCGCAGTTAGTGGGTCACAAGCTGACCCGTGCGAGGGTCGAGCTGGCGCAGTCCAATGATGGCTTTGAAGTCATCCGTATTGCTTGTAACAAGGGTCAGGTCGTGGGCAAGGGCGGTGGCGGCGTTGATGAGGTCGTAAGCACGCCGGCGAATCGAGAGTCCGCGGGTCAGGAGGTCATGGCGGAGACGCGCGGTTTCGTGGATGACACGCTGGTTCAGGCGCACGGTCGTCATGACGGCAAGCAGGGTTTTGAGTTCTTGCTCTGCCTGCTTGGGTGAGGGGTCATCGAGGATGCCGGTGTAGAGCTCGATAAGCGTAATCCCACTGATGGCAATACCATCGGGGAGCAGAGATTGAAACGTGCTACGAGCATTGGGGAAGTTTTGGAAATAGTCAATCGTCGCATCAGCGTCATACAGATACTTCATAGTGCCCGGACAGGCTTGTCATCTATCTGTAACTCCTGTCGATCACGCCTAAACTTTTCCGGGTCGATGCGCCCCTTCCACGCCCCGGCGAGGGCAAGAGCAGCCTCGACTGCCTCACTCTTTGGTTGCTTGGCTGCTCGTCGTTTGCCGCGAGCAGGGGACAGAACGGCTTCAGCGCCGTCAGCCAGAATCCTACGCGGCTGACCAGTCCGAGCTACCTCGCGCACGAGGCGAGAAACCTCGGGCATCGAACTTGCATCAATAGGTCGGGCTTCTTGTGCCATAATAGTTTACCTTTCTGAATATATTATACCACATCGCGTCTATGATATTCGGCGCCAGAAGTGTATGGTAGTGGGGTCATTGTCAAGAGCGTCTAAACAGGAAAGAATTGGGCCGCCTATGGCACATTCCGCAGATTCAGCTAATATAAAACGCCAACTGACAATAGGTAAATGGAGCTAACATCATGTCGAAAACGATACATTGTGTGGCATAGATATTGTGTTTCCGCTTGGATTCCAAGCGTAGGAGGCAGAGACAACGGTTCGCACGCCGTTTGAAATCGACTAAGATTCACCAAAGACAGGTAATAGTCGGTCATCTATTGTCACTGTATCCAGTAATTGTCCCGTGTTGACATCGAAAACCCGAACTAACACGTCAACCTCCTACGGTCTGATGAAGCGGTACCGTGGGCACATGGACGGACGAAATGGTCGGTAGGACCGAGCAATACCCCTCACAGAAGGCTTGCCAAATGACGCGCATGTCCATCTGGGGAGCGAGTGAACTCATGACTTCGTCCCTGACCGCTGTCCAGCGGTCGGCAGACCAGCACGCTATCCACGGCGGTTGCCGCCACGCGACTGCGACTGACACCGGGGTGACCGGGCTTGGGACCCCGCTTAGGCGCTGGCTCACCGTCCGCTCGGGCGGCACGGCGACGGGCGGCACGATCAGGCTTGAAGCCTTTAGCCGCCGGCACGGAGGAGTTCTGCGGCGTCTTGGCGGGCTGCGCCAGCCGCTCCTGCAGCCGCAGCACCTCTGCCTCCAGCGCCGCGATGCGGGCCGTCAGCCCGGCGACGAGCGCCAGCACGGTCGGATCGGCGAGCGCCTCAGCCTCGGTGATTGCCATAACGGGCGTAGTCTACCGCAGCGCTTGCTCGCTGTCAGCCCTGCCACCAGCACCGTTTCCGATCAGGAAAGCTGAGCAGTTACATTTATTAATTCAAATTCCTCTTCTTTACCAGGAGGCTGAAAAAATTTCCAGTAGCGATTAAACGACTCCTCATCAATAATATAGGAGTCAAGAGGAGGATTTTCGCTTCGCCTTAAGGTTCTCGCTTTCATAATCTCAAAAGACACTTCAATGTAATAGAATTTTGGAACAGCACCTACATTTTTTACTTTGTCTCTGATTTCCTCTCGTTGTTCTTTCACCCAGAAGCCTTCATCAATAATGACATTTATGCCAGCTGCTAAGCATTTGAGTGCCATATCAGTTGCAAGAGAAGCCATTCTATTATCATATTCTTCAAATTTGTCTTTAGGAGGTGTATTGCCAAATAATCGAACCATCCATTCATCTTTAGTAAATCTGACAGCTCCTGTTTCTTGTTCAAGTTGTCTAGCAAATGTTGTTTTCCCTGAGCCGATAAATCCAATAACAATATGTGCTAACGGTTTACTAATTCCCTGCATGGAGGTAGTTATAGCATGAGGTTCGATTGTTGTCACGCCGCGGCTCAGGTCTTGCGGGCGCGGATGAGGCGCCGCACTTGGTGAGCGTCGCTGTCTCCGCCCGCTCGGCCGGGGTGAAGTTGTGCCGGCAATAGGCCCGCATGTCGGCGCGTGTTCGCACCGGGAAGAACTGGCGGTTCCAGCGCTGGGTCTCAGCCGAGGCGGCCTCGGTCAACCACACTGGTTCCACACCCCCATCGGTCGAGGTATACACGGCCCAGTCGGGAATCGCCTGAAGTTTTGGTTCGAGCCTGGCGATGTCCCTGCGTTCAATCCAACATTGGCCGTGTGCCAGGCGGACGCCCTTCTCCAACGCATCCGCGGCGTTGGCCCAGCTCAACGAGCCGGTCCAGCGAACGGCCACTCCAGGTACCTCGGCCTCAAGTCGTCGGTAATCCTGCAGGCCGGAAGCGCGGAGATTCTCGGCCCCACCAGACCATCCTCAACGGACGCGCTCGCCACGCCACGCGTCTCAAAAGCCAACCCGTCCACGACCACGCACCCAGGTTTGATACATCCCTCGGACCGTCTCACAGACCAGCGTTAAAGTTACACGGTTCCGCGTTCACGTCAGAATATCAACCATCTCTCGCCTGAGGCGGCGCAGGGCATCAGTGACTGGTTCGGCTTCCCGCGTGGCCACGGCTAACTCCCCACCTTGTGAAACTGGGTGCAGGGAACCGATAGATACTCTGCAGAACGCGCATCCAGTGGTAACTTTTGCCGAACCGGACCTGCTGCCCCGGCTACCAGCGACCATGTATTATGCGGAAATACGGCCAGGGTCGGACGATGGGGAGGAACAGGCATGACGTTGATGACCGGCGGACAGGCGCTGGTGCAGTCGCTGAAGCGCGAGGGCGTCGATACGCTCTTTGTGCTACCGGGCATCCAGCTGGACTGGGCCTTCGATGCGCTGTACGCAGAGCAGGAGCACTTTCGCATCTTTCACACCCGGCACGAGCAGGCGACGGCGTATATGGCGGACGGCTACGCCCGCACAACGGGGCGGGTCGGCACCTCCATCGTTGTACCAGGCCCCGGCCTGCTGAACACGACCGCAGCGCTTTCCACCGCCTACGCCTGCAACTCGCCCGTGCTTTGCGTCTCCGGCCAGATCCTCTCGGAGCTGATCGGCGTCGGCCGCGGCGTGCTGCACGAGGTCCCCGATCAGCTCGAAATGATCGGCTCGGTCACCAAGTGGGCCGGGCGGGCGATGAAGCCTGAAGAGGTGCCGGGTATTGTGCGCGAGGCGTTCCGCCGGCTCACCAGCGGCCGGCCGCGTCCGGTTGAGATCGAGATTCCCCCCGATGTCCTGCAGAAGCAGGCCGACGTGACCCTGCTTGAGCCCGGCACCGATCCGGCGCTGGCCCCCGACCCCGACCTGATCGAGCAGGCAGCCCAGGCGCTCGGCCGGGCGCAGAAGCCGGTGATCTACGCCGGCGGCGGCATCATTGGCGCCAATGCATCAGCGGAGCTGCTGCGGCTGGCCGAGGTGCTCGAAGCCCCGGTCGTGATGACCAGCAACAGCCGTGGGGCTGTCTCGGA
>JBBRGK010000156.1:0-6891 GCA_038240805.1 Dehalococcoidia bacterium
CTTTACATGACCCTGGTTAATACGTATCGGGGGCAGTCAATTTCCTCACATTTTGGCGGCGCCCGCGACCAGGGACCGATGCTGCCGCTCGGAGGCGAAGCTGTCGCAGGCTTCGAGCTGGCGCGTCTAATGGGGAGTCCCGTCTATCTCGGCATGGGCGTTCCACGCGGGAATGGACGCGCGGTGCTCGTCATCCCGGGTTTTCTGGGCAGCGATGAGTACCTGCGTCCTCTACGAAGCTGGCTGCGCCGGATCGGTTACGGTGCTCATGCCTCGGGAATCGCGCTCAACGTCGGCACGCCCTCGGTACTGATCAGCAACCTGCAGCAACGTCTTGATTTCATTGCTGCGGGCTCGCCGGACCGCGTGATCGTGATCGGTCACAGTCTCGGCGGCGTATTCGCACGGGGGCTGGCGGTGCTTCGGCCGGACCTCGTAGCGCATGCAATCTGCCTGGGTTCGCCGCTCAATTCGAATCCGCGCCAATCGAGCCACCCGTTCGTTGCTGGTCTGGGGGATTACCTGCTCAGCGAGCGCGGCGGCAGCGCAGCGAACAGGGCATTCGAACGTGGCCTGCTCGCTGCTCCGCTTCCGCGTGGTGTCATGCTGACGAGCATTTACACCCGCTCGGACGCCGTCGTGCAGTGGAACGCCTGCATCGACAGCGATCCTCAGGCAAGCGCGATCGAGGTCAGTGGTACGCACACGGGGCTCGCCTGGAACGAGCAGGTGTATCGCGTGCTCGGCACGCTGCTGGCGTCCACGGCGCTCTGAACCATGAGCGCCCAACCCGGCGAGTAGCTGACGGGCTGAGAGCCTTCGGCGACGGGTTAGCCGAATGGGTCGGGCGGCTTCGGTGCCGTTCCGAGTGCCTGCTCGCACCATGCCGCGACAGAAAGCACTGTCTGCTCGGCGCCGGGGCGGCCGACGAGTTGGAGACCGAGAGGCAGGCCGTCAGCGTCGATGCCTCCGCAGATCGTGATCGCTGGCAGGCCGAACAGCGTCCACGGCGCGTTGAAGGCGGGATCGCCGGTGTAATCCAGCGTTTCCGGCGCCGGACCAGGGGCTGCAGGCACGATCAAAGCATCGAAGCGAGCCATCAGCGATGCGAGTCGCTCAAACAGGTCGCGCCTCACACGCTGGGCGTCAAGGTAAGCGGCGGCCGGCACCAGCGCACCCACCTCGACCAGTTTGCGTATCCGCGGGCCATACCGGGAGAGCTGTCCGGGAAAGCGGTGCTGATGAAATGCTGCCGCTTCGGCCAACATAATTAGCTGATGCGCGTCCAACGATACGCCGAAATCGGCCGGCAGCATGGCTTCCTGCACCCTCGCCCCGGCCTGTTCGAACCGGGAGGCAGCGTCCGCGAGCATCGCCCGCATCCGTACATCGAGCCGGTCGGGCAGAATTCGCGGAACGTACCCGAGGTGCGGCGGTCGCGGTGGACCTTCCGCGCTGCCCCTTGCTGGCTGAACGGAAGATACGCGCGATAGTACGCGAAACGCCAGCGCTGCGTCAGCCACGGTTCGGGTTAGCGTACCCATCGTGTCGAGCGACCAGGCGAACGGCAAGACGCCCGTGCTCGGAATCTGCCCGTATCCCGGCTTGAACCCGACGATGCCGCAGAACGCTGCCGGCCGCAGAACCGAGCCGGCAGTCTGCGATCCCAGCGCTATCGGCACCATCCTTGCGGCGACCGCCGCCGCCGAGCCGCTACTCGAGCCGCCGGGCGTATGCCCCCGGCTCCATGGATTGACGGTCGCGGCGGGGTCAGCGCTGGCAAACTCGGTGGTGGCCGTTTTCCCTAGAATCAGGGCACCCGCCTGGCGCAGCCGCCGCACAGGGTCAGAATCCGTCTCGGCGGGTTGTGCCTGGGCCAGCACCCGCGACCCTGCGCGGGTTGGCAGGCCCGCGACGTCATAAATGTCCTTGATGCCTGCCGGCACGCCGTGCAAAGGCCCCCGCAGCCGGCCGGCAGCGGCCTCCGCATCCAGTTGATTCGCATCAGCGAGCACGCCCTCCCGGTCAATAACCACCCACGCTCGTAGTACGGTGTCGAGCGCATCAATGCGATCGAGCGCGCTCCGGGCCGACTCGACCGCGGAAACGTGCCCGGCAGCGATTGCCGCAGCCAGTTCTATGGCGCTCAGATGGTGCAACGGGGTCTGACTCATACCTGTTCCGGCCGTTCGTCCGGCTCAATCGGGGGCACGCCAGTCCACGGCGCAACGCCGGACGCGACCGGGTAACCATGCACCGCCTCGATAGCCGCCGCCACGGCCTTGATCTGAGCGCCCAGATCCCGCGCCCTGCGAGCGCCATAGATTCGGTCGGCCGCTGCAGTGAGCGTGGCGATGGGACGCGCATCTTCTTTGCGTTCTAATGGCACGCCTAGCCTCCCGTCGGTGTAGCTGCGGCACAGTGTACGTTCGCGCAGCGATCGTGACCAGCACGGGGCTGTTCCGTCGGGTATGGACCGCTGCCATTCAGGGCAATTGGACCGTCGTCGGCAGCTCGATCGTCATCGTGGTGCCCTTACCCACGATACTTTGTGCCCGCAGCCGTCCGCCGTGTGCCTCCACGATGCCGCGTCCTATCGCCAGTCCAATCCCTGCGCCGCCGGTGCGGGTGCGGGCCTTATCAGCCCGATAGAAACGCTCAAAGATGCGATCAAGGTGCTCGGGCGCAATTCCTCCACCGGAGTCTCGAACGTCGAGCTCGGCGTGGCCGCGCTCCTGCCTTCCGGCCAGGATGATGCTGCCGCCGTCGGGTGTATGACGCCGGGCGTTGTCGACCAGAATGCGCAGCACTTGCAGAATCCGGTCGCGGTCCGCATACACGGGTAGCGAGACGGGAGCCTCGACCGCGATAGTAAGGGCTCTTCCTTCATCACTTTCACGGCCAATGCGACCGTCACGGCCATCAAGCATGCGGCGCGTCTGTGCCGCAACGTCGTCCATGAGCTCGCGAGCGTCGAACTCGGTTCGGTCAAGGGGCAGCCTTCCTGTATCGAGCCGCGTAAGGGTGAGCATATCGGTGACCATGGCGGTGAGATGGTCGGCCTCGCCGATGATGTCCTCGACAAGATCACGGTTTTGCTCGATCGTCTGTCCTGACGCACGCAGCAGCACCTCGGCGTCGGCGCGGACAATCGCGAGCGGTGTGCGTAGTTCGTGCGAGGCATCAGCTACAAACGCCTGTTGGCGCTGCCAACTTTGTTGAACGGGCCGCAGCGCCCGATGAGCAACCATCATGCCGCCGATCGCCGCCAGCCAGAGAGCAACTACGCCCCCTCCGGCAAGGACCAGGGCGATATCATGCAGCTCCAATTCGTATGGGCGCAGCGATTTGCCGGTCTGGATCGTTCCGATAACCTGTCCGTCGGGCTGCCGTACGAGCTGCGTGTACAGACGCAGGCGCTGGCCGGACTTGGTGACCGTGCGCAGATCCGGCTGGCCTGTCTGTGCCGCAACTACCCCGCCGGAGTCGGGCAGTCCTTCGATCGGCAGGTTGGCGTTATAGGTCAGGATGCCATGCTGGTCGAGCAAAAAGAGAAAGACATCCGTGTACGGGTTGCCAAACGTGCTTTGCTGCTGGTCCGTCTGCAACAGGGCGCTGCGGTTGGTTGTCGAGGCAGCAACGGCGCGCAGGTCACTGTCGATCTCGTGGCTCAGCACCCGTCCAAGCACGAGGTACACAGCGATGCCGACGATGGCGAGCAAAACACAGAGGATCGCGACATAAAAGATCGTCAGCCGCACCCGCGCCTTCTGGAGATAGGAGAGCGGCGCCGGCGACGGCGTGCGGGCGACCCATCTCGCCAGGCGAACGGCCCGGTGAATTGCGGTCATTCAGGTTCTGCCGTACGCAACGTGTAGCCGACGCCGCGAACCGTTTGTAGAAGTGGCTCCTTCTCTCCTTTGTCGATCTTGTTGCGGAGATAATGGACGTAAATCTCGACGACCGAACTGCCGGGGTCTGAGTCGTAGCCCCACACATGGTCGAGGATCTGTGCCCTGGTCAGCACCTGGTTTGGATGTCGGAGAAGGTACTCGAGCAGGGCGTATTCTTTACCCGTGAGCGTGACGACGCGGACGCCCCTGCGGACTTCGTGCCGGACCAGGTCCATCGACAGGTCGGCGATCGTAAGCTGGCCGCCCGACGTAATCGCCGGGGCTCTGCGGGTGAGGGCGCGGAGCCGCGCCAGTAGCTCCTCGAAAGCGAATGGTTTGGTGAGATAGTCGTCAGCGCCGGCATCAAGACCCGCCACCCGGTCTTCTATCGCACCGCGGGCGGTCAGCATCAGGACAGGCGTTTGCACGCCTTCCTTGCGGATGCGGCGACAAACCTCGAAGCCGTTCATGCCTGGCAGCAGCACATCGAGCACGATCGCGTCGAAACCCTCGGCGGTGCCGAGCGTGAGCCCCTCATCGCCGTCCGCTGCGAGGTCCACGACGTGGCCTTCCTCTTCGAGCACACGCTTCATCAAGCGGGCCAGACGATGCTCATCTTCAACAACAAGGATGTGGGCCATCGCGCCTCCAGACTCCTGTAAGATTGTAGTCGTCAGCCCCCGGCCGCCAAAGCGCCACCCGTTCACCTCTTACCGGAGCAACGTATGCAGCCCGCAAGCAACCGCCAGAAGGACGATGTCCGTCGCTGGCAGGCGAATCTCAGGGGAGAGTGGGAGGCGATCGAGCTGTATCGATCGCTTGCTGATGCGGAGAAGGATCAGGCGAGAGCCGGGGTTTTCCGCCAGTTGGCAGAAGTAGAGCAGCGACATGCCGACCGCTGGCAAGGATTCCTGCACGATGCCGGCGCTCCGTTGCCTCCGCACGGCCGCTCCCTGCGCACACGCGTCCTGCAGGCGGCCGCCAGGCTGTTCGGCGTCCGGTCAGTCATGCAGGCCGTCATTGCCAACGAGATGGCCGATATGACGATGTACGATGACCAGCCCGACTCCGGCAACCTGCCGCGTGAAGAGCGAGGCCATGCGCGGGTGTTCAACTCGATGAGCGGCAGTTCGGCAAGTGGCGGACGGACCGGAGCCGATATCGCTGCATCGGAGTCGTGGCACCGTCGTGACGCCAGCGGCGGCCTGCGAGCAGCGGTATTCGGCGTCAATGACGGTCTCGTTTCAAATCTGAGCCTTGTTTTCGGTGTGGCCGGCGCCAACCCAGGCCGGCGGTTCATTCTCCTGGCCGGTATCGCGGGTCTGCTCGCGGGCGCCTTTTCGATGGCGGCTGGCGAATTCATCTCCGTGACGACGCAGCGAGAGCTCTTTGAGCGCCAGATAGCGCTGGAAAAGGAAGAGCTGGAGAACTTCCCGGAAGAAGAAGCGGAAGAGCTGGCCCTGATCTACCAGGCGAAGGGTATCCCGGCGCGTGAGGCAGAGGCGCTCGCACACCGAATCATCGGCGACAAGAGTATCGCGTTGGACACGCTGGCGCGTGAAGAGCTGGGTCTCGACCAGGAGTCGCTCGGCTCGCCGCTGCATGTGGCCGCCGCGTCGGGAGTTTCGTTTGCATTCGGCGCCATTTTCCCGGTGATTCCGTACTTTTTCGGCCTCCCGCGCTGGACGACGATCGGGTTGAGCGCCGTCTTTAGCCTCGTGGCTCTGATCGGCGTTGGCCTCGGAATCTCCCTGGTCACGGGCAAGCGCCCGGTCATCAGCGCCGCTCGTATGGTCGCAGTTGGTCTGGTGGCGGCAACGGTCACGGTGATCATCGGGCACCTGATCGGCGTCTCAACAACCTGACCCCACCGTCACGTTGTGAAGAACTGCCGGTCACCCGCATCGCCGAGTCCGGGAATGATGTAGCTACGCTCATCCAGCCGCTCATCGATGGCCGCCAGATGGATCGACACGTCGGGATGCGCGGCGTGGACCGCAGCGATACCTTCGGGTGCACCTATCAGACCAATGAATTTGATCCGGGTAATGCCTGCATCGCGCAGAACCCGAATTGCGGCGATCGCCGAGCCGCCCGTGGCGAGCATCGGATCGAGTACGAGACCCAGGTCAAAGCTCGGAGGATGAGGCAGCCGGTTGTAATAGGCGACAGGTTTCAGCGTGTCGTGGTCGCGGTACATGCCGAGATGCCAGACCTGCGCCATTGGCACCATCTGCAGCACACCATCCGCCATGCTGATACCGGCGCGCAGAACCGGGACAAGGCCGATCTTATCGGCGAGCCGCTGGCCGACGGCCGGCATAAGCGGCGTTTCGATCTGCACATCCTCCAGGCGTGCGTCGGCGAGCGCTTCGTAGGCGAGCAGCCATGAAAGCTCGCGGATCAGCTCGCGGAAGAGCTTGGGCTCCGTTTCCCTGCGGCGCAGCACGGAGAGCTTGTCGCGCACGAGAGGATGAGTTGATGCGAAAACACCAGCTGCAACAGTAACCGGCGCGGAGGGGCGATCGGCAGCAGCGTCGGACATCAGGTACCCCTCCCGAGGCGCATTTTACCTTGACTGGAGCCGAGCGGCGTTGATACGCTACCTGTCGAAGCGCGCGTAGCAGGTTTGCGTCAGCTTGCCCTCTTTTGCTTTCCTGGGTTCTGTTGGAGAACACGCCCGGGTGGCGCAATGGTAGCGCAACCGATTTGTAATCGGTAGGTTAGGGGTTCGAATCCCCTCTCGGGCTCCGGGCCATGCCGGCGATCAGCCACCCGACAGCCGGCGTTCAAAGATGCCCTCATAGCTCAGTCGGTAGAGCGCGTTCTTGGTAAGAACGAGGTCTTCAGTTCGAATCTGAATGAGGGCTCCAGGATCAGGGTTTTGGTTTAGGAGGATAGTGAAAGACCCATGGCGAAGCAGAAATTCGAGCGCACCAAGCCGCACGTAAATGTCGGCACGATCGGGCATGTAGACCACGGCAAGACCACGCTGACC
>JBBRGK010000157.1:0-6885 GCA_038240805.1 Dehalococcoidia bacterium
ACGGATCCGATTATCGACTATTTCTTCGATGGCAGCAGCCAGGCAAACACTCTAACGATGGCAGTCTAAAAACATCCGCACGGCACCGGCGGCGCGATCAAACAGTTTGAGGACGGGCTGACCGAGCCGTTCTTTGCCTTCAACGGCGACGTTCTCACGAATATGGACCTCGGAGCGATGGAGCGAGCCCACCGCGATGCGGAGGCCAGCCTCAGTATCTTCCTGATCGCGGTTGACGAACCGTCGGCGTACGGCATCGCGCAACTGGATGAGGACAACCGCATCGTCCGTTTCGTGGAAAAACCGCCGGCCGGTGAAGCACCATCGCGGTGGGCCAACGCGGGGGTCTGGCTATTCGAGCCGGACGTTCTTGATCTGATTCCTTCCGGGCGTCGTTCGATGGTGGAAACCGAACTGTTCCCGCAACTCATCGAGGCCGGCAAGCGGCTCCAGGGATATCCAGCCGACTGCTTCTGGGTGGACATCGGTACACCAGAACGATATCTCGCCGTGCAGCTTCGACTTCTTGAAGAGCCTGCCCTGCATATTCTTCCGCTCGATACCTGGCCGGGGACGCCACTCTTGCGTGCAGAAGCGCCCGGTGGAACGCCGCCAGTGATCTCACCCGACGCTCACATTCGTGGGCCGGTGCTGCTGGGCGGCGGCGTAGAGATCGGTCCGGGTGCCGAGATCATCGGGCCTGCCGTTCTCGGATCCGGCTGCCGCGTTGGAGCGGCAACCTGGCTTGAACGGTCAGTGCTGTGGGATGGCGTGGATCTCGGTCGAGGTGCCAGCGTACGAGAGAGCGTGCTTGCTGACGGCTGCCGGATCGGCGAACGGAGCGATCTGCGCTCTGTATTTGCGGGCGCTGGAGTAATTATCGCGGCAGATCGGGCCCTTTCCGGGGTCCTCCTGGAACCGGCGATCAAGCCATCGAGCCGCAAGAAGTAATTGTTTGACTGCTTACCATAGTAATCCCTTGTCAGCGGACAGCAGGTGGACGATACTCGGTTTGTGAACAGGTTCTGATCCGGTGCCGGACGCTGGAGACGAATGAGATACCAACGCAATACTCGCGAAAGAGCCGCTGACGGAGAGAGTCCGTCGGCGGCTTTGTGTATCCGCGTCGTTGGGGCCGTCATCGAGCCAGACCTGTGAGGCAGCCAGCAGTAGCAAGGAGGAGTCGATGTACCGCGTAACGCTTCAAACCACAACGACGGATGGCGTGGAACTGAGCGTGCCGAATCAAGATCTCGGCCGCGTCCTGGCGCTCGTCAACCGATTGCAGACGCTCAATCCGTCCTTCGAAGTGCGCTACATGCCTCTCAAGCAGTCGTAGTCTCGTCCGTTCGTCGGTTCGAAGGGAGGCTTCGACCATCGCCTGGGATAGCCGGCAGTACCTATAACTACTAAACGAGTACCACAGCAACGCCGGGCAAGGGAACCCCTGCCCGGCGTTTTGCGTCCGCTTTATGCGTGCGGAGCCTGTGGTACAGGTCCGGACCTGGCTTCAAGATGTATGGCAAATGAACGAGGGTTAGAGGCGGGGAAGATTCCGGCCAGCCTGCAGCCTGCGAGCAGGTGCCACAACCTTCATCGTGCCAACAAGGGCGAACGAGCCAGCTACCGTCCAGAGGATCGGCAGGTGCGCAATCGCAGGCTGCGTGGGCAGATGGAGAATGTGCGCCAGCAGCGTGCCGATTAGCGCCCCGACCAGGCCGACGCCGGTCGTGGCGAGGACGCCTCCCTGGCGGTAGTGCAGCACCCTTTCGGCGATG
This sequence comes from Dehalococcoidia bacterium, assembly GCA_038240805.1. GTDB lineage: Bacteria > Chloroflexota > Dehalococcoidia > CAUJGQ01 > CAUJGQ01 > JBBRGK01. The sequence goes on from JBBRGK010000157.1 coordinate 1,779, forward strand.
GCGCCACAGACTGTAGCGATGAGAAGCAGCCAAACGAGGCCAAGCAGAAAACCAACCACCTTGAGGACCAGAAACAGTACAAGCAGGAACGCCAGAATTGCCCCGAGAGCAATCAGCATTACCGCACTCCTTTTACACCTCGGTGACTATCCGATTCCCGGCACCGGGTACGTTCTGATCATCGACCCGCCGCACTGCCCGGTCAACGCTCGCGCGATACGCTCTGCACAGTCCTTTAGTACCGTACGCCATACCCGCGGTACACCGATCTTTACGCCTCGCCAGTCCGCTCCGATACCTGGTGAGCGGTTCGCCAGGCGGTCTGGACCTCATGATACGCTTCCAACGGTTTGATGCTACGGTGCTGACACCGGCCCTCAACCTGCTCCGCGAGGTGTGCGATCGTGACAGGCGAGGAACCTACCGAACTGGCGGCCACCCATCCTCGAGATGTCGCCGATGTACCGGACCTGATCACCGTGCCGGACGGCTGGTTCACGATGGGCAGCAACGACGGCCGCCCCGATGAGCGCCCGTTGCACCGCGTTTACGTCGCCACGTGCGCCGCTGGGCGAATCCCGGTCACGAACCGCCAGTACGGGTGCTTTGTTGCTGTCGGTCAGGCAGAGCCAAAGTTCTGGAGCGATCCGCGCCTCAACTCCGGTTCGCAGCCCGTGGTGGGTGTGACCTGGTCCGCGGCAGTCGCCTACTGCGACTGGCTCTCGGCGCAGACTGGCCGGCGTTTCCGCCTGCCCGCAGAGGCAGAATGGGAACACGCCGCGCGGGCAGGAGCGTACACGCAGCGGTATCCATGGGGCGAAGATATCCCGATCGGGGATGATGGGGTCTCGCTTGCCGTCCGTGCAATGGATCGGCCCGCCCCTGCCGGCAGCGGCCCGGCCAACGCGCTCGGCATTTTCGATATGGGCTGGAACATTCATGAATGGTGCAGCGACTGGTACGACTCCACCTATTACACGCGGTCTCCTGACCGGGACCCGCTCGGCCCCGACGCGGGCACCCGCAAATCTTCACGCGGCGGCGCCTGGCGGCACCAGGTGAAGATCAGCCGCTGCGCGGCACGCAGCTCCATTCCACCAACGCTTGAGTACGCCGACTACGGCTTCCGCGTCTTCGCCGATATCGGAGATTTTCAATTGCCGACGGGAGCAGCCTAAACCGTGCCCACTCACATTCACGCCCAAACAGGCGAGATCGCACCGATCGTGCTGCTTCCCGGCGATCCTGGCCGGACTCGACGTGTGGCAAGCCTGCTCGATGGCGCCGTGTCGCACAACAATAACCGGGGTCTACTCGGCTTCACCGGCACCTATCATGGCGTCCGTCTCTCCGTGCAGACGACGGGTATGGGCGCACCTTCGGCCGCCATTGTCGCCGAGGAACTAGCGATGCTGGGGGCGCGGGTGCTCATTCGAATCGGCACCGCCGGTGGCGCAGCTGCTTCCGTGCACGCCGGCGACCTCGTTAATGCGACCGCGAGCGTACCGCTCGACGGTACCACCAGGGCGTATGTCGGAGGCGAGCCGTATGCCCCCGTTGCTGACTTCGGAATCGTGACCGCGATTGACAATGCCTGTCGCGAAAGCGGCGCGACTTATTATGTCGGGCTGATTGCGTCGGGCGACGCTCTATACGCGGAGGACGTTGCGGATGGAGCGCGCTGGGCTGCCCGCGGCGTTCTCGCGTTCGAGATGGAAGCGAGCGTCCTTTTCACCGTTGCGGCGCTGCGATCGATGCGAGCCGGCTGCCTGCTGGTTGTGACCAACACCACCGGAATTCATAGCCGGCTTGAAGGCGCCGCTTACGAGGCCGCTGAGCGGCGCATGCTGGGCGTGGCCCTGGAAGCCGCGGCGAGTCTGGATAGTGACGGGCAGTTACTGAGGCCGGTTGCGCGTTGACCAACGCCGGGCGCCGAAGCCGGGGATCGAGAGGCCCGCGTACTGGCGTCCTGCGCCTGAGATCCGGGCGGTGTTGATCCCGATCACCTGGCCGCAGCGGTTCAGCAGCGGACCGCCGCTGTCTCCGTGCTCAAGCGGTACATCGCTCTCGATAAAGGCCTGGCCGGTGGACCGATCCACGATCGTCTGTACGTAACGGCCCTGCGATTTGCTGGGCAGACGTGCCCCACGGGCGAACCCCACCGCAAACAGCACTGCTCCCGGCTGCAACTTGCCCTCGTCGCCCCAGTTCACCGACTGTTGGTCGCCGGTGTCGCTTTGGACCAGTGCCAGGTCAAGTCCGGCATCCGAGGCCACTACTTTGCCTGCTGCCTGGTGTCCGTCGCCGTAGAAAGTTCGGACAACCCCACCCACTGCGCCGTCAATAACGTGCTGATTGGTGAGCAGCCAGCCCTGGTCGATCACGATGCCCGTGCCCGCCGAGTACGAACCCTGCGCGTCCGGCAACGTTTCGACTCGCACGAGCGACGGCAGCACCAAAGCCACCGGGTTGGACTCGGGAGCGCACTCCTCGCCCTGGCGAACGGTTTCTTTGCCCGCGAGGTTGCTGCCGGCAAGCGGCGTTGACGGGGAGCTCCCGGAGCTGCTGCATCCGAGCAGGAGCACGGTGATAACGATCGCTGCCCGGAGCGCGGACCGCTGCGATATTCCCCTCACACTCCCCACCCTCACGGCTTCATCACTCTACCGCCGCAGCAACCAACATCAGGAGTATAGCGAAGACGCCTCGCTTCGAAATGCCGTCTCGCTACAAGCAATGCACCGCCGCACCTGTTTCTGCACCGCGCCGGCCATCACGTCCGATACCTGTTGCTCGCCCCGATCCCAGTTCGTCTTGCCCTTGCCAGCCCAGCGCGTCTCTCACTGGAGGCGGCTCAGGATCGCGAACGCATGCAGGTACAGCTCAACCAGATCATGGCCGACCACCAGCGGATTGCCTCCCCGTTTTGGGTCAACATGCTGGAATATGGAGAACCGGGAACAGTACGGTTTCATTCCAGCCTGCTCCGCAGCGCGGCACAGATCCCGCGACCCCGTAAACGGCAGCAGCGGATCGTCCGAGTCGTACATGAGGAAGACCCGGGCGCGAACCTGCGACATCACCGGCAGCGGCGACAGCGCCCCGATGTCCGACTGGGTCAGCGGCGGTAACAGTGCCATTAGCTCTCGGCCGGTGTTTCGATTCCGCGCCTCAAGCAGGCCGGAAATCGCTGCCGCCTGCGTCGAGAGCTGTGCCCGATCGATCGCGATGGCTTCACCGGCAACGAAGTGGCGCCGGAGCAGGTCGGCCTCCGGGCCATCGGGGAGCCCGGCGATCAGGGCGCTGGCGAGGTCTTGCTGCGCAATATCCAGCGGCTGCCAGCTTCGAATCGTGCCGCGGTCATCGAGCGTATGCGTGGCGACCGAAAGCAGTGCGTCATCGAGGCTGGCGTAGCCGCCGAACGCCTCCACCAGCCTCAGCCGGCCGCCGATCGCGGGATCGGCGGCGGACACTAGTGCCAGCGATCCGCCCACAGAAAAGCCAAAGAGGCCGATCCGGTCATGCCGCACGTACGGTTGCTGTGCCGCGAACTCGACGCCTTCGGTCAACGCGGTAGGAAGGTCCGGGAAGAGCCGGTTGTTATCCAGCGCCTCGCTCTGCACCAGCACCGCCACCAGCCCGGCACGAGCGAGGCCGTCCATTAGCCTGGTGACGCGCGGGTCGTCGGGCGGAGCAGGACTAAGTCCCAGCGAGAGCACCAGAGCAGGGTGCTTTCCCCGGGACGGCCTGTACACGTGTGCTCGCACGAACCCATCCACCGGTTGAAGCTCAACCACTTCGTGAATTGGTCGAGTTGAAAACCAGTCGATAGGATCGCCAGGCAGCGCAGCGAAAAACGAGGGAACAAGGAATGTAGTGCGTACCGCAAGCCTGGCCGGTGCCGAAACCAGCAACACGACGCCGGCCAGGGCGAGCGTCCCCAACCACAGGGCGGCGATTGATCGGAATGCTCGCACGCGACGGCGCCGCATGATGGAACCTGGTGCTGTTTCAGGGGATCGGCCAGTGCTCATCGTTACGTCACTATATCTATCGGTCTACATCAGCCCGATACTGCTTCCGCAACACGTGCGATTTGTCGTAGCCCAACCGAGTTATTTCTTATCCGTTTCTGGCCTGTCCATACTGAAGCCGCCCACGAATTTCCCTCGCGTATCAGCGCAGAGGAGACCGGCCGTGACTGCGGAAGCAACGGAGAATCGTCGCGTCAGGCAAGGTCTCCCGGTCGGCAGACTTTTCAGGCTGGCCCTGTATGGTGCTGTGGTCGTCTGCTGCAGCCTGCTCGTCACTTCCTGCGCTAACTCGGCGCCGTCGCCAGCGAATCCGTCGAGCCCGCAGGCCGAAGAGGTGAACCAGCTCTGGTGGATTATGTTCGCGTTGGCGGCTGCGATTTTCCTGCTGGTCCTCGTTGTCCTCATCTACGGCGCATTACGTGTTCCCGGTGAGGAGGAGCAGGAGCGCCAGCACGCGTTTGGCACGCCATTGATCTGGATCGGCGGGATCACAATACCGATCATCGTGCTCGGAATCGTGTTCCTGCTTTCGACAAAGGTGATGGTGGCTTTCGGCGGGCCTCTGTCGCCGTCACGGCTGACCATCGAGGTTACCGGACACCAGTGGTGGTGGGAGGTTCGCTATCCGCAGCAGGGGTTTATCACCGCCAACGAGATTCACATCCCCGCCGGACGGCAGGTGGAGGTACGGCTTACCTCTGATGATGTCATCCACGATTTCTGGGTGCCGGAGCTGCAAGGCAAGATTGACGCCATCCCCGGCGAAACTAATAGCCTCACGTTAGAAACATCGAAGGCAGGCACATATCGCGGCAGCTGCCTGGTCTACTGCGGTCTCCAGCACACCAACATGAATTTCATCGTCGTGGTCGATCCGCCGGCACAGTTCATTAGCTGGGTGGCGGGACAGCGGGCCACACCGCCAGCGCTGGCCGACCCCGCGCAGGCGAAAGGCCAGCAGCTGTTCCTGGGCTCGGCCTGTGTCTACTGTCACGCCATCTCCGGCACAAATGCCTCGGCGCGCGTCGGGCCTGACCTCACACACTTCGGCAGCCGCCAGCAGATAGGGGCCG
>JBBRGK010000158.1:0-6884 GCA_038240805.1 Dehalococcoidia bacterium
TGCTCCCACTTCAGATGGGCTCCATGCAGGGCTGCATGCAGTTCAGCGCGATTTTCGGTAATACTGGCTCGAAACTCCTTCGGAGTTGGCATGAGAGATACACCTCTTTCATCACAATGGCGCGTTGGCGCACCGGCCGGCAGCGGGATCGAACCCTGCTTTGCGTGACGAATGCTACCCTGCGCATCGATGCCCGGCAACTCGGCTGAAGGCTGCGGGAGTCTGGCTGAGAATCCACGACGGTGCCGCGCCGCAGATCGGTCGCCCGGCATGGATGCAATCACGGTCGCCAGGCGTATGCGGACGACCAGCCAAGCATTCCGAAATAGCCGACGTTCGATGTGGCTGTGCCGAAAGAGTCCACGAGCAGCGCCTGCGACCCGGTTACGGTATCAGCGAACCAGATCTGACCTACTGGAGCGTGACCAGCCTGGGCCGGCTGCCAGCGGACAAACAGGAGGCTGTTCGGCCCGGCCCAGCGGGGCGCCTCCTCACTCTGGCCTTCGACATGGAAGATTGGCATCAGCGTCGTCCCGTTCAAGGATCCGAGCCAGATGCGGCGCTCAGCCGTTGCGGCGGGATAGCCATGTTGAACGTCCAGGTTTGTGAACGACGGACCCGACACTGCAGGCCCGCGCGTAAAAGTGTATGACCCACCATCCGGCGCGACGGCAGGCTGGATTTCCACCGATCCAGCTTCTTCTGCTATCACCGTCCTCGCGCCGGTGATGAGACTCAGCCGTACGAGTGACTTGTCGCGATAGCTCTCTCGCCCGCCACCCACGCTGGCGACAACGGCCGCCGAGTCCGGGACCCAGCTCAACGTGTCGGGCCGTACCATTTTGCCGACTGCGTAGCTACTGTTGCCGTCCGCCGAAACGATGTCGACCTGTTGCCCATCGGCGCGGCAGGAGACACAGAGTTCCGGCGGCCCCTGCACGATCTCCAGGAAGCGGCCATCTGGCGACCAGCCAAATGGCCGCGGCCACGTGGCTCCTGCGGCGACGAGAGAGCGCAAACGTCCCCCGTCTCGCTGCACCAGCCACGCCGATTCAGATGTGGGCACCCCCTTCTGGTTCAGCGGACGGCGAACGAGCGCCAGTGTCGATCCATCTGTCGACCAGGCCACCGGCAGGTAAGAGAGGTCCGGGCTGCCAGCGATCAGTGGTTGCGCTGCCCCACCCACGGGATCAACCAGCTCTACGCCGCCATCGCTCGTTGCACTAGCGACGGCGCTGTCGTCGGGTAACCATGCACCGGAGATCTGCACGGCGCGGCTGCCATCCGCCGTGATCGCCAACGTGCGGCCGGCACGTGTTACCAGCAACCAGCCACCGCCCGGCGACCAGCGGACGGCAGTAACGTCGCCGCCGTTCGTGATTCGTGCGATGGCCGTATCCGACCGGGTCCAAACGTCACCGGCAGCAATATAGGCAAGCATGCCATGCAGAGCCGGTGCCTGGGTCGTCGCGGGCTGGTCTGCCCGAGCCGACCCAGCGCCCCTCCCCGGTGTGCCAATCGCGAACATTGTCCAACCCGCGAGCAGGCACAGCAAGACGAGTGATGCGATGCGCCGCGAGCGACGTGAAAAGGGTATGCGAAACCAGGGCATGATTTGGCCCATTGCTCAAATTTACGGAGAAAAAGGGGGGAAACAATCTCGGCGCTTATGGTTGTACGCCCGCAAGGAGAGCCCGTCAACGGCATTCTCCGGCACTGGCACGAGTTCGCAGGCAAGGAACTCATGCCCTGCTCACGACAAACGTAGAATGTTATACGCCTGTTATCTTATTCGCGGAGCCAATAATGGTCGCCGGAAATGCATTCGTCCGGCTGCCCGATAGCCGCCGCTCTGCGGGGAAGACCGTTGATGGTGGACCGTAGGGCTCCAGGTTCCCTATGATCGCGTCAATCGGCTATCGCTGCGCCTCGCGCGGCGCGATCGATCCTCTGGAGGCAGATCCACATGGCGTTGATGAACAGGGAGTGGCGCGAAAGCCGCTTTGTGCCCGAGGGGTCGAAGCCTGGCCTGTATGAGGGCCGGACGTTTCAGGACAATGTACAGGATCAGGCGGCGCAGGAGATCGCCCGCAGCCGCTTCGCCTACCCCTCGAAAGCGTCACCCGACTTGAAAAGCTACGTAAACCGGCCTGAACACACGATTGGTGTGCGGCTCGGAAACGGTGATCTGCTCTTCCCGAGTATCGTCGTGCTCGACGCTCCCACCACGGAAGTTGTGATGCTGGCCGAGGTGGAGACAGGGCTCTCCCTGCGCCGTCCCGATCTGCTCGACAAATGGCGCGCATTTGCTTCCGCAGGGCGGCTGTTTGTGTACGTGCCGCTGTCGGAGGTCGAGCTTGGTCGCAAGCTGCTGAAGTCGCTGGACGCGCCGGTCGAGGGCTTTCGTGCCTGGAGTTACAACATGGGCCAGCGGATGGTCGAGATCTACGAGCCGCCGACCTAGACCGAGTTGCTGAGTGCAGCAGCGATCTCCTCGCGTCCGGACGGGTAACGCTGGGCGAAGGCTTGCACCAGCCCGAAGCAACCACTGATCATCATGTCGCCATGCGGCGTGGCAAAGTAAGGCTTGAGCCTGCTGCCGCGCAGCTTGCCACGCTGTGGACCCGTGACGGCCAGGAATGGAGAGCCGCCGTGGCGGCCGTCCGCATAAAAGACGCCGTGCCCGTGACCGGCAAATACCTCTTCGTGGGAGAGCGTACCCTCAACCAGTTGTTCGGTCATCGACTCGATCTGGGCGGTGTCAAGCAGGCCGGTGTGATGCTCGAACAGGGCGTGGACGTGGCTGCCGCTGAGATGAAAGCCGAGCGCGTGCATGTTCCCGAGGTTGACGATTATCTGTTCCTCGCGTTCGCCCACCCGCGGATCCTGCAACGCACCGAGAGCAGCGGCGGCACCCGTATCAAGGAACACAGTCGGAACTTCCATATCGACACAGGAAAGCATCGATCGCGCCCGTGTCAGGTATTCCGGTACTTCGGATGGCAGGAAGGCGAACGCGGTCAGATCGTTGCGCTCCTGAACCACCCGTTTCAGGTGATTAAAACGGAAAAGCCGATCTGAAAAGCCGGGCGGAGCCGCGCCGTGATCCAGGCAGCCTACGGCGAGACCGTCGAAGTCGGAGGGGACCTCGAAAGCAGAGAGCGCCCGACGGATCGAGGCGAGGTCGAGGTCTCGCATTTCGATGCGCTCCACGCCGCGCACCTTGATCGCTTCATCCTCCGATACGACAGCGACGCCCATGCCTGCCACGACGGCGAGGTCGTCATCAAATGTCCGGGCCGCCTCCTGGGTTGCAAAGGCCGTGCCGCCCGCCCGAATATGAGCCTCCAGCGCCCAATGGCAAGGTCCGCCGCCCATCGTCACGCCGGTCAGCAGGACGGGCCGACGTTCAAGTGTCGCTCGGCGAATGCGTCGAGCGGCGATCTCCGTCGCCGACGGCATCACCATTTTAACGCAGTTTTCGACGGCGCTCTCCGAGTCAAACAGGAGGATGTCCTGAGTGCCGGTGCCCATATCGATTGCCAGAATTCGCATAGCGTGGCTCCGATGGGCACGCAGTGGTCGAGCGCACCCGAACTGCTTTCGGCTTTCAGTATCGCGCTTTGAGCAGTCTCCCGAACAGACCAAAGCCGTGCACCTGCGTCGGCTTCTCAGGCCGGACCGATCACTCGGGTGCCACCCATAAATGGCTGCAGCACCTCAGGCACGAGGATGCTGCCATCCGGCTGCTGATTGTTTTCCATAACCGCAATTAGCGTACGCGGCAGTCCAAGGCCGGACCCGTTCAGCGTATGGACGAACTCCGGTTTGGCCCCGGGCGCGCGGCGGAAGCGAATGTTGGCACGCCGGGCCTGGAAGTCACGGTCGTTTGAACACGAACTGACCTCGAGCCACTCTCGTTGACCGGGTGCCCAGACCTCGATGTCATAGGTCATGGTCGCGGCGAAGCCCAGATCCGCACCGCAAAGCTGCAACACGCGGTAAGTCAGACCCAGGCCGCAGCAGGTCTGCTCGGCATCTGCGACGAGTTTCATCAACTCGTCCTCCGACGACTCGGGCGTCGTAAATTTGTACATCTCCACTTTGTCGAACTGGTGCCCCCGCTTGATTCCGCGCACATCACGACCGGCGCTCATCTTCTCGCGCCGAAAGCATGGCGTATAGGCGGCATATTGCACGGGCAGCACCGAGGCATCGAGGATCTCGTCAGCATGAAGGTTGGTGATCGGTACCTCAGCGGTCGGAACGAGCCAGAGATCGTCCTCGATATCGCGGTAGAGGTTGTCGCGGAATTTCGGCAGCTGTCCGGCTGCGACCAGGCATTTCTCTTTGACAACGAACGGCAGATACACCTCGTTGTAACCTTGCTGGCTGTGCAAGGTCAGCATCCAGCTAATCAGAGCTCGCTCCAGGGCAGCGCCCGCACCCTTAAGCACGTAGAACCGTGATCCGGCAAGCTTGACGCCGCGCTCGAAATCGATGATGTCCAGCTGTTCGCCCATCTCCCAATGCGGCGCTGGCTCGAAATCGAAGAGCTTCGGCTCACCCGACTGTCGGACTACAACGTTGTCCCGCTCATCGTCGCCCGGCGGCACGTCCCCATCGGGGATATTTGGGAACTCCAGCGCCAGCGTCTCCCGCCGTTCTTCCAGTGGCCGAACCTGTGCTTCGAGGTTTTTGATCCTGTCGCTGAGTCCGCCGGCACCGGCGATCATGCGCCGCTTTTCTTCCGGGTCCCGGGTCGCGCCGATCTTCTTGCTTTCGATCCGCTGCGTCGCGCGAGTCTGTTCGAGTTCGGTCAGCAGCCGGCGATGCTCCGCATCGACCCGCAGCCACTCGTCAAGCGGTTGCGCGGTGTGGCGGAGGTCGACCGAGCGGCGGATCTCTTCTGGATGTTCGCGGAGCAACTGTGGGCTAAGCATCTGCCAAAGTGTCTGGCATGCACCGATCACTGTCAACGCGCTCTGCCGGTAGCGGCACCCATCCCACCGCCTCACGTTGACCGAACCCGGCAGTGGAAGGACACTGTCAGCGACCCGGCGGCAGCGCCCATGCATGAGGAATTCGCGTGAAATTCGGATTGCTGTACGAACTTGAGTACGCAAGGCCCTGGCACGCGACCTTTGAGCGCGATCTCTTCCACCAGGCGCTGGACCAGATTGAATTGGCCGACCGCGTCGGTTTCGACTACGTCTGGCAGGTCGAGCATCACTTCCTGACCGAGTACTCACATTCGTCCGCGCCTGAGGTTTTCCTCGGCGCTGTTTCGCAACGAACCAGCCGGATACGAATCGGGCACGGCGTTGTGCTGTTGCCGACGGCGTACAACCATCCCGTGCGAGTTGCGGAGCGCATTGCAACGCTAGATATTCTCTCGAACGGTCGCGTCGAATTTGGCACGGGGCGTTCCGGCACTCCGGCCGAGCTCGACGGCTTCGGCATCGACCCTGCGCAATCAAAGGAGATGTGGGCGGAAGCCGTCGGCGTGATCCCAAAGATGTGGCGCGACGAACCGTTTGAGCATCACGGAAAGTTCTTCAATATGCCGGCGCGCAACGTGATCCCAAAGCCGGTTCAGAAGCCCCACCCTCCTATGTGGGTGGCCGCGAGCAGCCCGGAAACGTTCGTGCAGGCGGGCGAGCGGGGCCTCGGTGTGCTCTGCTTCATTCTGGGGAGACCGGCCGATCTGGTTAGTCGTGTGCAGACGTACCGTGATGCGATCAGGACGGCCCAACCCGCCGGCGACGTGATCAATAATCAGGTAGCCGGATTTACGGTAACCCTGTGCCTCGACGATGATGCCGAGGCGAGAGCCATCGGCGGGCCGGCGGCGCTGTGGTACACGGCGATGCTTGGTTCAATCGTTGGCGAGTGGCGTGGCAGGAGTATTCCCGGCTACGAGTACTATTCGCAGATGAGTCAGCAGGCCAGCGATCAGGCCGAGATGGACCTGAACGGGCTGGTCGGGGACGGCACGTACTGTCTCGGCGACCCGGAAGGCTGCATCAGGACAATTCGCAAGTACGAAGAGGCGGGGGTAGATCAACTCATCTGCTTCATGCAGGCGGGACGGGTGCCCCACGAGAAGATCATGCGTTCGATCCAGCTTTTCGGGGAAAAAGTCATTCCCGCATTTCACGCCACGCCGTAGCCGCTGACAGGCACGAGCGCGATTGAAGTAACAGAAGGAGAAATGTCATGCCCACCGTGGAAGAGGCCGCAAACACCTTTGCCAATGACCTGGCGGCACAAAACGTCGCCGGCCTGATGATGGTCTTCACGCCAGAGGGAATGATGAAGGCGATGCAGATGCAGGGCCAGATGCAGGCGCGTGCGACAGCGGCGCTGGCAGCAGGCAAGGCGCCAGCACCGATGACCGGTCACGAAGTGGAGCTAAAGGGTGAGGAAGGCGAGGATCAGGTGGTCCATCTGAGCATGCTTTCAGCCGATGGGACGGCCGAGATCATGACGCGCTGGCGCGAAGTCGAGGGTGTGTGGAAAGTGAATGACATGGCGATTGTCGGCGCGAAGGATGCTGCTGGCAACGCCGTCGATCTCTCAGCCCCTGTAACCGCCTCCGCACCGCCGGCACCGACCGCATAACCAGCCGTTAAGCCGGCAACGCACGGCGCTCATCGGGTACTCCTGGCCGTTACTCGGCTCGGTTCTGGCTACGAAGTTGTGGAAAGAGGATCACCTCGCGAATCGACGGCTCGTCGAGCAAAATCATCAGTAGCCTGTCGATCCCGATGCCGAGCCCGCCAGCCGGTGACATCCCGTGTTCCAACGCGGTGATGAAGTCTTCATCGATGAGTTCTGCTTCATCGTCGCCACGCTCCCTCGCCGCGAGCTGGCCGGCAAAC
>JBBRGK010000159.1:0-6880 GCA_038240805.1 Dehalococcoidia bacterium
GCCAGCTAGAAGAGCATCACGCCCTTCCTTCGAAGTAGCGGGCGAGCTCATCGCGGTCGAACTGCGCCAGCGGCCCGAGGGTACCGCCAACCTCGATCAGCATGGCGGTCGCCTCCGTGAACGTTCCCGCCTGAGCCGCCACAATGCCCGCCGCAGCGAGCGCCTCGACAACGATTTGGGCGTCGCCGGGCTGTATGGCAGCTACCAGACATCCCGACGAGATCAACCCCAGCGGATCGAGGCCGAGCGCGGCGCAGATGTCTCGGGTCTGGGGCAGGATCGGAATGTGGTCCGAGTGCAAAATCAGGCCGACTCCCGATGCTGTTGTGACTTCGCGCAGCGCCGTTGCGACGCCGCCTTCGGTCGCGTCATGCATCGCATGTGGTGCTGCGATGGAACGGATGATTCGACCGGCACGAACAATGCTGATCCCAGGATCCGTCAGGAAGCCTCGGGCTTCAGCAAGTGTCACTTCCGGTATGCCGGCCCTGCTCAGCGCCGGGGCTGCATCAGCGGCAAGAATCACGGTTCCTTCAATCGCCAGCGGACCTGCGATTATGACTGCATCTCCGGCGACCGCCCCGCCACTCGTGATCGCGCCCGCGGCTCCGAGCAGGCCGAGCATCGTACCGACTACCACCGGCCGCGTCACTGCGTCGGTGATCTCGGTGTGGCCCGTAACAATCGTGACGCCGAGTTCCTCACAGGCGGTACCAAGCTGGGTGAACAGACTTTCGACCTCAATCTCCTCCACCCGAGGCGGCAGGAGCAGCGTCGCTGCCAGCCATGCTGGTTCACCTCCCATCGCCGCTACGTCGTTGGCATTGACCTGCACGGCGTACCAGGCGGCCTGAGCGGAGGTAAAGGTGATCGGGTCTGTGGTAACGACAAGACCCTGTCCGGCGAGATTGATGACTGCGGCATCCTCGCCCGGCCGTGGGCCAACCGTGACCCGCGGATCCTGGGCCGGGATCGCTCCCAGCAACCGCGCCAACAGATCCGTTGGCAGCTTTCCTAACCGCATCTCGTAGCTCCCTCTTGCGCGGGCGCCGCCGTACTTGCGGTGTCTCGCGGCCTGGGCCATGATCTGGGTCAGAGACGTTGACCCCGAGGCCCTGAAGTAAGGTGCCGGGGCGCGAAGGTGAGCGATGGCTGCTCGAGCGCCGTTGGGCGCGATTCTGGCGTTCGTTGGCGCGGTCGCGGCCCTGAGAGGTTCTTTTCTGCCATGGGCGCATGTGACGGTCATTCGAAGCCCCTTGACCGGCAGTTCAATCACCCTCGATCCGAGCGGCTGGAACGGCGATGGCAATGTGGTCTTCGGACTTGGCGTAGCTGCCGCGATCGTGGGCGGCGTCCTCTTGATGATGGATGCCACCCGAGCCGGACCGTATCTCCGCAACGCTATGCTGTTATTCGGTATCGCCGTCGTCGTGGTGACGTTTTGGGACACCACTCACGTGTCCCAGCGTTTTAGCCACGTCGCCAGCCGCGTGTCCGAAGAGAGACGGTCCAGTCCCGGTCACCTGGCCCCGCGCGTACGAACTCGAGTGGCGCCGGGGATTTTCATTGCAGCAGGCGGTGGAGCACTGATGGTATTCGCGGCGTTGATCGATCGATTCCTTGTTGACCAGGATGTCATTGTGGTTGAAGACTGATTTCCTCAATTCTCCACCGGGCAGCAAGCTACTGCTTTGGCTCGACGCAGTGCTCCGGTCGCCGGAGGCATAACGTAGCCTGAAGGAACGCCACTTGATCACCGTGCTTGCGGGCGGCGTCGGTGCCGCCCGTTTCTTGCAGGGCCTGCTTTGCGAAGTTCCCCAGAGCGATATCACGGTCATCTCCAATACCGGCGATGACCTGGAATTCTTTGGTCTTCATGTCTCTCCCGATGTGGACATCGTCATCTACACGCTCGCCAACGAAATTGACCAGCGACGTGGCTTCGGTTTGGTCAATGATGGTGCAAATGTAGTCTCAGCACTGGCCAGGTTGGGGCATGAGAGCTGGTTTGACCTCGGAGACAGAGACCTGGCAACCGCTCTGCACCGCACGACACGGCTGCGTGAAGGCGCAGATCTCACGGGTGTAACCGCCGAAATCGTGAAGGGCTATGGGCTCGAGTTGACTATCTTGCCGATGTCCAACGAACGAATCCGAACGCGCATACAAACCCCCGTTGGACCACTCGCTTTCCAGGACTACTTCGTGCGCCGCCGAACCGAGGACGAGGTGTTGGGTATCGACTTTGAAGGCATCGAATCTGCGCAACCGGGTCCAGGTGTCATCGCCGCGATCCGCGACGCTGAAGTGGTGCTGATCGCGCCCAGCAACCCGTTCGTCAGCGTCGGTCCGATTCTGGCGCTCCCGGGTGTTCGAGATGCACTTCGGGCGCGCCGCAGTCAATGTGCCGCCATCAGCCCGATAGTCGGCGGCGAAACGATCAAAGGTCCGGCCGCCCGCATGATGCGTTCGCTGGGATACGAGAATAGCGCGTGGCAGGTTGCTGACCTGTATAAGGACTTCGCCGCCACGCTGGTAATCGACCACGTGGACGCTGACCTAACGGCACGCATCGAGCAGAGCGGCGTTCACGCGGTGGTTACACAGACGATCATGCGGGGGATCTACGAGAAAGCTGCTCTGGCGCGTACGGCTCTCCAAGCTGCTCGCGGGCAATGAGCGCCCTGCCGACGGATGCCCTCTTGCCAGCAAAAGGTTTTCCCCGCGCCAAGGAGCGACTGGCCAACCTGCTCTCCGCCGAGGAACGTTCGCAACTTGCGCGGGCGATGTTCCTGGACGTGCTTGCGGCTTTGCTTCAGACGTCAGCGGTCACGCGCGTCTGGGTTGTGAGTCCGGATCAAGAAGCGCTGCGCCTCGCGGTAGCGGCAGGGGCCTTCGCGATCGCCGAACCGCCGGGTTCCGGCGGGCTGAACGCCGCGCTTGAAGCTGGGCGCAAGAAAATTCTGTCCGGTAAGAGCGCTTCGGACGGCCTGCTGATCGTCCCAACTGATCTTCCAGGAGCCGATTCCGCCGCGTTCACGCAGTTTCTTGAGAGCACTGGACGCGAGCCGCTGGTTCGATTGTGCCCATCGGCCGACGGCGGCACGAACGCATTGCTGCTGCGGCCAGCTGACGTTGTCAGATTCGCGTTCGGACCTGGCAGCGCGGCCGCGCACCGCCGGCTGGCCACTGGAGCAGGGGCGCGATTCGAAGTGCGCCGGGTCGCGGCCATTGCCACAGACGTAGACCGTCCTGAGGATCTGGGCGTCATAATCGCCGGACCCTATGGACCTGCCACGACTGAGCTGGTCAAGCGTCTCGGCATAGACCGCCGACTGGCGAGCCAGAACTCCTGACCCCAGTCAATGGACTCCTAACGCGGCAGGCCGAGGCCGCGGGTGGCGACCACGTTGCGCTGGATCTCGCTGGTTCCGCCGGCGATCTTGTAAGACAACGCCGCCAGATAAGCTCGCTCGATGCGCCCCTGCAAGACGGCGCCGGTCGAGCCTGGTTCAAGCTGCCCCGCAAGACCGAGCAGGTTGATCGCCAGCTCGCAGAAACGCTGGTTCATCTCCGAGCTGAACATCTTGGCCATTGACGACTCGTAGTTCGGAACCATGCCGTTCGCCTGCTGCCAGGCAACGCGACGCGCCAGCAGGCGGGCGACATCGAAGTCGACCCGTAACTGCGCCAGCCTGTCGCGCATGCTCGAAGATTTCGTCCACTCACCACCGGCAAGCTTCGCGTCTCTGAAGTACGAAAGGACATCCTCGAATATACGGAGGGAGAGCATCACTCGGGTGATACCAGACCTCTCGAAGTCGAGCGTCGTCGTTGCTACATACCAGCCGCGGTTCTCTTCGCCGACAAGATTTACGGCTGGTACGCGGACGTTATCGAAGAACACCTCGTTGAAAGCGTGACTGTTCATCAGGTTGACCAGCGGGCGCACCTGCAGCCCGGGCGTTTTCATGTCGACGAGGAAGAACGAAATGCCGCGGTGCTTCGGTGCTTCCGGATCGGTGCGAGCAAGCAGGATCATCCACTCGGCCTGATGGCCTTCGCTCGTCCAGATCTTCTGGCCGTTAATCACATAGTCGTCGCCATCTCGCACCGCACGTGTTTGCAGACCTGCGAGGTCAGAGCCTGCCCCCGGCTCGGAGAAGCCCTGACACCAGAACACCTCGGCCCTCGCGATCGGCGGCAGAAAGCGCCGCTTCTGCGCTTCGCTGCCATGCACCATGAGGGTTGGACCAACGAGGTTCGTGCCGAAGCCGAAGCCGAGTGGGGCGCCTGAGTAGCCCATCTCCTCGTTGTAAACAAGCTGCCTGAGCGGATCAGCGCCCTGACCGCCATACTCCTTCGGCCACGCCATGGTCAGCCAGCCTTTTGAGGCGAGCTTCTGCGCGAAGTCCTGGCTGAACTTGAATTCTTCGTCGTTCAGCGCCTCGCGGTCGTTGACGACCTTGAAATCAGGCGGCAGGTTGGAGCGCAGGAACGAACGAACCTCGCCCCTGAACTCATCGAGCTCCGGTCCGAATGAAAACTCCATCGCCTACCGTCCCTGAAAGGCCGGCTTGCGGCGCTCCATGAAGGCTCGTGGACCCTCTTTTGCGTCGTCGGTTGATTGCGCGATCACCATCGCCGCCTGCGCCATATCCAGCGCCTGCTCCAGCGTCGCATCAAGGCTACGGTAGGCTAGCCGCTTGGCAAGCTGGATCGCCACGGCGGGGCCATCGGCGATCTTCGCTGCGAAGGCGCGGGTCTCCTCCATCAGCCTGTCCTGCGGGAAGACGCGGCTCACGTAACCGATCCGGAGCGCTTCCTGCGCGTCGAACAGCTCACCGGTCCAGATCAGTTCGAGCGCTTTGGCCATGCCGACAATACGTGGCAGATAATAGGCGCCGCCGTCGCCGGGAATAATGCCCATGCGCACGTACGCCATGCCAAAACGTGCTGTCTCTGAGGCGAAGCGGACGTCCGCCATCGACGCCATATCCATGCCGGCCCCTGCTGCCGGACCGTTCACAGCCGCGATGTAGGGCTTATCGAGCAGCTGCAACGCGCGGGCAACCCGGTGAACGTTGTAGCGCAGGCTGTTTCGGCGCTGTGCAGGCCCGCTTTCGGTTTTCAAGACGCCCTGGCCACCCGCTTCGGCGCCAACGTCCATCCCGGAGCAGAAGCCGCGGCCGGCGCCGGTGACGAGAACGCAGCGGACATCGTCGTCGTCGCGCGCACGCTCTATCGAATCTGTCCACTCCTCGATCATTTTCGTGCTGAACGCGTTCATCTTCTCGGGCCGGTTGAGCGTGACCGTGGCAACGCCATCAGCAACGTCGTACAGGATCTCTGTGTAATCCATGAGGTTCTCCCTTTGATATCGATGCTTCCAATCGATGCTTGCCGCATTTTAGCACCAGCTCCGGCTGCGGACACTCTCGACTCTGTGGTATGTGCCCGGCCTCAGTCAGAGTGCGGTTGCACAGAGGAGCGACGGCGGAACGCCTCGACTCTCGGTGATACACTGACGCCGCCTGGTCATAATTGGAATTGCTATCGAAAGGGCTCTCGCTTGGCCGGTAAGCCGATCTCTCGCGGAACAGTGCAGGAACTTAGGGCGGTGTTGGGCGATCGCAACGTGATCACCGATCCCTCCGACCTGATCGCCTTCGAGTACGACGGCACGATCGATCGTGGTTGGCCTTCGGCGGTCGTCTTCCCCACGAGCGCCGAGCAGGTATCCGCAGTGGTGCGGATCGCCGCAAGGGCCGGACTTCCAATCGTGCCCCGCGGCGCAGGCACGGGGCTGTCGGGTGGCGCTCTCGCCACGGAGGGCGGCATCGTCCTGATCACGACCCGGATGAAACGTATTCTGGAGCTCGACCTCGACAACCAGATCGCGGTGGTCGAGCCGGGCCTGGTAAACCTTGAGCTGTCGAAAGCAATCGCGAAACACGGACTGTACTACGCACCGGACCCATCCAGCCAAAAAGCATGCACGATCGGTGGCAACGTGGCCGAAAACTCGGGCGGCCCGCACTGCCTGCTGTACGGCGTGACGACGAACCACGTGCTGGGTCTGGAGGTGGTGCTGGCTGACGGCGAAATACTCCGGGTCGGAGGCTGGGGTCGCGATCGCCCGGGCTATGACCTGACCGGGTTGCTCGTGGGCTCCGAAGGTACGCTGGCGATCGTCACAAAGGTCTGTGTGCGGTTGCTGCGGGAGCAACAGTCTGTGCGTACCTTGCTGGCAATTTTTGACACCGTAAACCAGGCAAGCGCCACGGTGTCATCAATTATCAGGCGCGGCTACGTCCCCGCTGCGCTCGAGATGATCGACCGGGTTTGCATCCAGGCGGTTGAGCCGGTGTTGCATTGCGGGTTCCCGCTCGATGCCGAGGCGGTGCTCCTGATCGAGGTCGATGGCCTGAGCGAGTTTACAGAGACGGCAGCGGAGGAGATCGAGAACCTGTGCCATGAGCTAGGGGCGCGGGAAGTGCGGCAGGCTTCGACCAAGGCCGAACGCGAGCGGCTCTGGGCAGGCCGCAAACTCGCCTTTGGTGCGTTCGGTTCGCTCATGCCCAACTATTACATTCTCGACGGAGTCGTGCCGCGAACCCGGCTGCTTGAGGTCGTCGAGCAGTGCTACGAAGTCGGGAGGCGATACGGCTTTATGGTCGCGAACGTTTTTCACGCTGGTGATGGCAATCTGCATCCGAACATCCTCTTCGATGAGTCCGTGCCGGGCGCGACCGCGCGGGTGCTGGAAGCGGGTGCGGAGATCCTGACTCTCTGCGCGAAGGCAGGCGGGTCCATCACAGGTGAACACGGCGTCGGACTGGAGAAGCGCGAATTCATGCCGCTGATATTTTCACCGGCC
>JBBRGK010000160.1:0-6847 GCA_038240805.1 Dehalococcoidia bacterium
CAGCGGCGCCCGGCAGCGCAGGCACCAGCGCCGCAGCGCGTCCGTCTGGCACGGCCGCAGCAGTGGCTGCGACGCAGGCTGGTACTCCAAAGACCGGAGGCTCTATTAGCTTCTGGTCCGTGGGGGATACCACGCTGGACCCGTTCAAGGCCGCGACATTTCGTGCGCAAATTCTCTCCGGGCACTACTATGGCCGCCTGCTGAAACTGAAGTCCGGCCCCAAATTGAGCGACTATTATCAGTACGAACCAGAACCTGACGATGCACAGACTGTCGAGTCGCCCGACCTCACCACGTGGACCTTCAAGCTGCGGCCAAACGTTTTCTTCCACGACATCCCGCCGGTAAGCGGGCGGGCGCTCGACGCCGACGATGTCGTCGCTACCTACAAGCGATTCATCAGCACACCTGAAAATGTCAACAAGAACAACCTCTCCATGATCGATTCGGTCACGGCGCCGGACAAGCAGACGGTCGTGTTCAAGTTAAAGTTCCCCTACGCGCCGTTCAAGAACATCGTCGCTACCCCGTCGTACTTCTGGCTGATGCCCAAAGAAGCGGACAACGGCTACGACCCGACCAAAACACCGATCGGCACCGGACCATGGATCCTCGACAGTTACACACCGGCCGTCGGCTGGAAATTCAAACGAAACCCGAAGTACTGGCAGACAGGCAAGCCCTACATCGACACAGAAAATTTCTCGATCATCCCCGACTCAGCGAATCAGCTCGCTCAGTTTCTCTCGGGAAACCTCGATATCCACGACGTTCCTCCGTCTGACGTTGCCACGATCAAAAAGCAGAAACCGGAGGCCACGATCGACTCAAACGTGTCGGCCACGTACGGCTTTATCTGGGGGCAGCTGCGCGACAAAAACTCGGCCTGGAACGACGAGCGGCTGCGGCAGGCCGTCTCTTACGCGGTCGACCGCAAGACCCTGCTCGACATTGCCTACGTCGGCGAGGGAAAGTTCCTCACTTCTTTTCCCGCCTCGTTCGGCAAGTGGTACCTCGACCCACAGGGCAAAGACTTCGGCGACAACGCCAAATTTTACAAGTACGACCCGAAGGCGGCAAAGCAGCTCCTGGAGGCGAGCGGCCAGGCCAACACGACCTTCAAATTCATGTACACGAACAACGCTTATGGTGACGTGTTCAACCAGTACGTCGACGCGACCCGCGGCATGCTGGCTGATGCCGGGTTCAAGCTGCAGGTGGTGACACTGGACTACAACAAGGAGTACATCGACAACAAGGTCGGCATCTTCTACAACGGCAACCTCGTGGACAACACCTCGCTCGTCTACACACTTGAGACGGGGTTCTCGGAGGTAGATGAACATATCTTCAACGAGCTGCATCCAACTGGGCCGCGTAACCACAACGGTGTGAACGACGCGGCACTGGTCGATTTCATCGATAAGCAGCGCGCCGCCGCCTCAGACGTGGACCGCAAGAAGGTACTGGACGACCTGCAACGCTATGCGGCGGGCAAGATGTATCACGTACCCACGATGATCGGCAATCGGTATATCGCCTGGCAGAAGTGGGTCAAAGGCGCTACGCCGTCCGCTGGCTACGACTTTGCCACCTCGTTCTTCGCCAATGCCTGGATCGATAAGTCTTAGGACAGGAACGCAGAGTAATACAAGAGGGCGGGCCGCTGCGGCCCGCCCTCTTTATAGTTCAGCCCGATCACGGTCGAAGCGGCCTCACCGGCTACGGTGTCGTGTCGAGGCGATCGTGTTTAGCGAGCGCCACGTAGCCTGGGGTCAAGTACGTCGCGAAGCGCATCGCCGAGCATGTTGAATCCGAAGACGGTCATCGCGATCGCCGCACCCGGCCAAACGCTCAGCCAGGGGTCGCGGCGGATCTCACGCTGGGCAACGCCGGCCAGCATCGAGCCCCATGACGGCACCGGCGGCGGAATGCCGAATCCCAAAAAGCCAAGCGATGTCTCCAGAAGGATCGCCGCCCCGAGCTGTACAGAGGCCAGGATGATCAGCGTCGGCATCACGTTCGGGACGATGTAGTGCAGGAGGATACGCGGGCTTCCGGCCCCGACGGTGCGCGCTCCTTCAATGTACTGGTTGCCGCGTACGCTGATTACGGCGCTGCGGATTACGCGTGATGAGCCGCCGGTGAAGATCAGCCCCAGCGCGAAGATGATCTGCCCGGCGCGTAGCTGCGATGGATCGAGACTCAGCTTCAGAGGTCCAGCGCCGATCGTGTGCACGCTGGTCGGCGTGCCGAAGATCGCCGTGATTGTGATCAACAGAATGAGCGCCGGAAAGGCAATCCAGATGTCTACCATTCGCTGGACGATCGTGTCCAGCTTCCCGCCGGTGTAGCCGCTGACGATACCGATCGTGCCAGCGGCCAGTGTGGCGATAAGCACCGAACCAAAGCCGACGAAGGCGCTGACGCGCGCTCCATAGATGATGCGAGAGAGGATGTCGCGCCCCTGGTCGTCGGTACCGAGCAGGTGGCCGGCGGTATTTGGCGGCTTCAGCCGATGCAAGAAGTCGTGTTTATCGAAGTGATACGGCGCAATCTGTGGTGCAAACACTGCACAGGCAATGATCACCAGCACCATCGCGGCGCCGAAGGCGCCCATCGGTTTGTGCCGTAAGAAACGGACTACGGCAGTTCCCAGGCTCGGTCCCCGGGAATTCAACCGATCGTACGGTGTAAAAATTGACTCGGAGTTGGTGGCAGTCGAAGCCAAGCGACTCTCCCTCTCTGAACTGGTCAGCTATAGCGCACACGTGGATCGAGAATCGAGTAGCTGATGTCGACCACCAGGTTTGCGGTGATTGCGATCGCTGCGACGATCAGGTTAACCGCCTGGATAACCGTGTAGTCGCGGGCGCTGATCGCGTTCACCAGGAAACGGCCCATGCCGGGGATCGAGAAGATCGTCTCGAGAATGACTGTTCCGCCAATCACCACAGGTACCTGGAGGCCGATCACCGTCACGACCGGGATAAACGCGTTTCTCACCGCATGCCTCGCAACTACGGTGCGCTCTCGCAGCCCTTTCGCCCAGGCGGTGCGAACGTAATCCTGGCGCAGCACTTCAAGCATCTGAGCGCGGGTCAGACGCATCACGGTGCCAGAGAGCGCTGCGCCCAGGATGAGCGCGGGCGCGATCAGGATGGCTAAGTTCTTGCCAGGGCTGTCAAACAGCGAGTAGTACTTCAGCGGCGGCGCCCAGTTAAACCAGACGGAGCCAAACGTCAACACAAGCGTGCCCAGCCAGAAGCTCGGGAGCGAAAGCATCAAGATCGCCAGGGACCGGGCGCCGTAGTCAGCGAGGCGATCCTGCCGCATCGCGCTGAGAGTACCGATCGGAAGCGCGATGCAAACCGAGATAAGCATGGCGATCAGCCCCAGTTCCAGTGTCACCGGCACAAAGGTTTTCAGTTCCTGGGAAACCGACCGCTTGAGCTGGATCGATTCGCCAAAGTCGCCATGTGCGACGCCGCCGAGCCAGCGCACATACTGCTCAGGAATCGACCGGTCGAGGCCGAGCTTGTGCTCGAGGTCATGTACAGCCTGGGGAGTCGCATTCTCTCCCAGCGCCGCGCTGGCAGCGCCGCCCGGAATGAGCCGGATCGCCATGAACACCAGCAGAGTCACGCCAAGCAAGGTCGGCGGGATGAAGAGCAGTCGCTGCAGGATATACCGGCTCATGAAGTTCGCCTCTCCTGCGGATAGCGTCGCTGCAAAGTCGCAGTACGGCGGATTCACAGCGCGACGCATCGGCCCGCAGCGTGGTCCGGATTATACGGGGCAGAATTGGTGCTGACAACTGCGATGAATTACCGCTTCGCGGCGGGCATCATACGGCGTGATACGATCGACGCCGGCACGCCGCACAGGCGTGGATCGTGAGGACTTTGCGCGTATCACTGAAGCAGTCGCACTCGGCATAGATGTTGGCACCAGCGCCGTCAAAGTTGCCGCTGTCACGCCTCGAGGCGAGGTGGTGGCGGGTATCCGTCTGCCATTGCGCCGGCAGCGCCCCGACGCATGGTGGTCCGCGGTGCGGCAGGCGACCAGCCGATTGCTCAGCACCCCAGAGATCATCCCAGCGCGCGTACGTGCGATCGGGCTCTCGGGCCGTGGCGGCGGCACCGTTCTGCTCGACCGGCGTGGCAGATTGCTCGCGCCACCCGGGCTCGGTCAAGCGCGGGCGGGCGATCCACGCGTAGATCCGCTGAACGGTGTCAGTCGCCGGCTGCGTCCGCTTGCTTCGCACGTGTTGACTACCCTGGCAGCCGATCCGAACATCGCTCCGCGGCTTGCGCACGTGCTGGCCGTCAAGGATGCGATCCTGCTACGCCTGACGGGCGAGGCTGTCACCGATCCCGCCTCCGGTCCCGATCGCGCAGCGTGGCCGCTCACGGAACTCAGACAGATCGGTTTCCCGGAAGGGGCACTTCCATCCATCCGGCTGCCGTGGGAGCGTGCGGGTCTCCTTCTCCCCACAGCAGCGACAGAGCTCGGGCTCGCGACCGGGCTGCCCGTAGCGACGGGCGCACACGATGGCGTGGCCGCACAGATCGGGTCCGGCATGATTGGTGAACTCTCTGCGGCGCTGACCCTCGGCACCCACGCCGTTTTGCGCGTTGTGACGAGTACTGCTGCAGCCCAGAACCGGTATCGGTTCTACTCGCTCTGTGGCGAGCACGATTCGAGAACCGTCTACGGTGGCAACGCCCGCATGGGCGGCGCCAGCACGGCCTGGCTTGGAACTATCATCAGCGGAAGTAGCCGTGATGGCGAGCGCCGGTTAGCCAGGCTGGAGGCAGACGCCGCGCGCGTACCGTGCGGCAGCGAAGGGGTGCTGTTTCTGCCCTTCCTCGGCGGGATGTATTACCCGGAATCACGGCACGCGGCGCGGGGCGCGTTCCTCGGTTTGCAATCACAGCACGGCCGAGGACATCTCTATCGCGCTGTCCTCGAAGGAGTGGCATTCGCGATTCGCCGGATCGACCTGGCGCTCAAAGCTGAGGGGATCCACGCTTCCGAGATCAATCTGACCGGCGGCGGGGCGGTGAGCGTGCTCTGGCGCCAGATACTTGCGGACGTTCTCGGCCAGCCGCTGGGCATAAGCGCCGCGCCGGGTTTCGAGGAGTGCGTAGGCGCAGCACGTTGCGCCTGGGTCGAGACCGGCGAGTTCCCTGACATCGATGCCGCAGTGGCGAACGCTGTGCCCGTTCAGTCCTACGTCGAACCGTCGCTTGAGCCGTCAGACGACCTACTTGAGAGCGCTTTCTGGCGCTACGTTGAGGTGTCCGATGCGCTCTGGGCGCTGCAGGCCACAACGCTCGGGTAGTGCCCGTTACAGGGCAGTGCTCGCATCCGACGATGACCACAGCTCGCCAGCGCACGCCTCATCCGGGGATGGCTCGGCGGCGCCCTGTGCTTTCTGCAGCATGACGACCACGCGCGGGATTGGCGGAAAGATGAACGGCAACTTGAGGTGCAAGCGGTCGACATGCTTGAAGCCGGCGTAAAGCGCATACGGTGCTAAGACGCCGAACCCACGAAGCCGGCAGGTCTTCACCCGGGGCGAAAGCAACCAGTGATGAAACCGGTTGAGTGTGCGGGAGCTGGTTGGCGCAAACTCCCAGGCAAGGAGAATGCCGCCCGGCTTGAGCACACGATGCGCTTCGAGCAGGACCCGAAAAAGTGTCTCGTCCTCCAGATGCTTGAAAAGGTACGCCGCCAGCACGAGGTGAAATGACGTGTCAGGGAAGGGCAGCCGGGTTGCCGCTCCGGCCAGCAGATCGACGCGGCGATCAGATCCCATGTCCGGCGCTGCCAGGGCAAGCATACTTGTGGAGATGTCCAGCCCCACCGGGTCGTTGACCAGGCCGGCGCGGCCGGCGAGCACAGCACCGAGACTCGCTCGTCCGCATCCGAGGTCGAGCACGCGGTGATTCGGTTGCAGACCGACTTCGTCAGGAATGGCGAAAACCGGCGTATTGATCAGGTATGTGCCTGCCCTGCCCATCAAAAGCCGCATGCCGAGCGAGGAGAGCGAACCATCGCCCATCCAGCGGTTGTACTCGTGCGCGGTGCGGCGCTCCTCCGGTCTGGCCGTCACTGTCCCCACCGCAGATCACTCCGGCGCTGGCATGGAGGCATAGGTTGACGAGTTGAGTAGATCAGCCGGCTAGACATTGAACAGGATATTGGTGATGTCGCCGTCTTTGACAACGTAGCTCTTGCCTTCCATTCGCACGGTGCCGCGTTTCTTCGCCTCCACCATCGTGCCAGCGGCGACGAGGTCGTCGAAACGGATTACCTCCGCCCGAATAAAGCCGCGCTCAAGGTCAGAATGGATCTTACCCGCCGCCTGCGGCGCCGTGGCGCCGTCCTCCACCGTCCAGGCACGGCATTCGTCTTCGCCAGCGGTCAGGAATGAGATTAGCCCCATCAGGTGATACGAGAGACGAATCGCGCGGTCAAGACCGGTCTCTTCGCCGAGGCCAAGCTCTTGCCGGTAGTCCCGTGCCTCTGCCTCATCGAGCTCGACCAGGTCCATCTCCAATTTGCCGCAGAACGCCGCGACCTCCGTGTGTGGTGCGGTGATCTTCGCACGATATTCCGCTTCAATTTCGTCCGCGCGGGGCCCGTCCGCCTCGCCGATGTTCAGCAGCACAAGCATCGGCCGCTGCGTGAGAAATCGATAGCCCGCGATCAGGCGCTCCTCATCATCGTTCACTTCCTGGCCACGGATCGGCTGCTCCTGTTCCAGGCCGTGCTGCAGGCGCGTCAGCAGCGCTACCTCCCGTTCAGCTGGACCGCGCTCCGACTGCTTCAACGATCG
>JBBRGK010000161.1:0-6836 GCA_038240805.1 Dehalococcoidia bacterium
TCTCGGCGAAGAACTGGCCGGCATCGATCTCGTTGATGTCGTCGATGTTGTAGACCGTGTCGCGCCCCGACACTTCGAAGACGGACTGCCTGGGCGTACACGCCTGTTCGAGAGTTTGCAGTTCGGGCATAGCGCCTCACCAGCACGGGTAACCTGGGCTGATAGTCACACTACCGCATTCTTTAAGGACGCGCGACCGAGGCTCGAAGCAAGGCGGCCAACTCGCTCCTTCGTACCCGGTCAACCTGTGCCTGTACAGGGTTGCCGCCGCCACACACATTTGCCGAGCTCCGGCTTCCGGGGTTGTACAGCCTCGCTTCGCGCGACATAACAACCCACATAAAGCCGAAATACGGCCATGCTACGCCCGCGAACGCGCATCTTCGGTTGACGAATAAAGAACATTAGTTCTAAATTGACACCACCCCGAACGGAGGCAGGCCGATGAACGAGGCGCCGAACAGCAGAGCAGCGGCCGGCGAACCGGCCACAACCGACGATGGCGAAGTCGCGCCGCTGCACCGCTCCACGTCCTCGTCGGGCGGCAGCGGGGGGCACCTCTCCCGCGCCGGAAGACCCCGTCGCTCGCGCAGGCGGGCCGCAGGAGCCGGCTTCTATGCCGGCGTGCTGGACGCTGCCGACCGCCTGGACCTCGCCGATGCGGCAGCGGTACGCGGCATCGACCAGGAGGTCGCCGTCCTGCGGCTGCGGCTGCGGCGGCTGCTGGGCGATCATCCGGAGGACTTCGCGCTCACGGTCCGCTCGATCGAGCTGCTGGTTCGGGCCGTGGGCGCAGCGGGCAAGCTGGCCGCCGACGACTCCAGCGACGTTCTGGACCGCATTTACGCCGAGCTCGGCGGTATCGTCGCCCTGATCGCCGACGCCGCCGAGCCGCCGTTGCCGCTATGAAACCGGTCGCGAGACGGTCTGCATCCCCGGCCGCCATGGCGAAGCTATCCGCGCCAGGAAAGCGCGACCGGGCACAGGTCGCCTCTAACGGGGTCAACTCCCTAATGGCCGCTGATGTTGAACTGACGAACGGGCGTATCCGCCGTCGAACAAGCGAAAGGAGCACCGCCATGAACAGTCAACGGCCGCGCCGGCGCCGCACAAACGGCAGGTTCCAGACAACACCTGCCGCCGTCGATGCGTTGCTCTCCGGCATGGCGGAACGTGGTGCCGTGCGCCGGGCGGCAACAGCGGCGGCAACAGGAGCCACCTTCCAGGCCACCGTCGAGCAGCGGTTGAAGTCGCTTGAGGCCGACCTCGGCGAAGTCAAAAGCCGGCTCAATGGACTCCTCTTTCTCGCCACCGGGGCGGTGCTCACGCAGATCGTGCTGCGCCTGTTGCACATATGAACGTGCCGCACCCGTCGCGGCGAGGACTCGTGAAGACCATGCCCGCGACCGATCTGCCCCGTTCCGACGCTGTTCCGCCTCCGACTGGCGGAGTGTTGTCGCGGAAAAACCTGATTCCGCCGCTGCGTCCGTATCAGCGGCAGATCGCCCGCGCCGTGTTGCGCAGCGTGCTGCGGCACGAGGGGCTCAGCTTCTCGGTGCTGATCGCGCGGCAGGGCGGCAAGAACGAGCTATCGGCCCAGATCGAGCTGGCGTTGCTGCTGCTGGGCCGCGCCGGTGCGGTCGAGGCGATCAAGTGTGCTCCTACGTTTGAGCCTCAGTGCCGCATCAGTCTGCGCCGGCTCTGGCAGCGGCTGTGCAGCACCGGGCTCCAGCAGCAGGCAGGCATGGCGGCACTGGAGGATGGCAACAGCGTCCGCCTCGGCCTTGCCCGCCAGCGCTTTCTTTCGGCCGAGCCGGGAGCCCACGTCGTCGGCCACACCGCCCACACGCTGTTGGAGGTGGACGAGGCGCAGGACGTGGATCCGGACAAGTTTGCCCGCGAGTTCCGGCCGATGGCGGCGACCACAAACGCGACGATGGTCTACTACGGCACCGCCTGGGACGAGACCTGCCTGCTGGCGCAGGTGCGCGAGCAGCACCTGGAACTGGAGCGGCGCGACGGCATTAAGCGGCACTTCGAGGTTGACTGGCAGGGTGTGGCTGCTTTCAACTCCGGCTACGCCGCCTACGTCGCCGCCGAGCGTGATCGGCTGGGCGAAGAGCACCCGATCTTTCAGACACAGTACCTGCTGCGCACGCTGGCAGGCGCCGGGCGGCTGTTCTCGCCTGCGGCGCTCGCCCTGTTGCAGGGGGTTCACTCTCGACTGACCGAACGTCCGGCGGCCGCCCCATCTCGCAGGGTAGCCAGCGCGAGCGGTGGCGATGCTGTCGCGAGCCGTGGCGATGCGGTCGCGAGCCGTGGCGATGCTGTCGCGAGCGATCCTCTGGGCGCCGGCGACCGGAGCGACGATGCCGGCTGCGATTACGTCGGCGGCCTTGATGTCGGCGGCGAAGTCTTGCAGGAGACGCGGCGGGATGCCGACAGCACCGTGCTGACTATCGCACGGGTCTTGCCGCCGCCGGCGCTCTCACTGGTGCAGGAGCCTTCATTAGAAGTGGTGGCGCATTATGCCTGGCAGGGCGCCGGCCATGCTGAGCTTGCCGGGGCGATCGCCGGTCTGGTGCGCGATCGCTGGCGGCTGCGGCGGCTGGTGGTCGATGCGACCGGAGTAGGCGAAGGCCTGGCGGCGTCGCTGGCGTCGCTGTCGAGCGGGCCAGAGGTGGTGCGGTTGCGGCTGACTCAGGAACGCAAGTCGCAGCTCGGCTTTGCGCTGCAGGCGGCGGCTGCAGGCGGGCGGCTGCGCATCTATGCCGCTGATGGTTCGCCCGAATTCCGCGCCATGTTGGATCAGCTGCGCCGTGCCCGCGCGTTCTACCGTCCCAACCGCACGCTCGCTTTCGACGTGAATCCGGCAGAAGGGCACGACGACTACCTGGTTAGCCTGGCTCTGGCCGTCGACGCGGCGGCCGGGCTGCGTCCGCTGGTCGCGATTGGCCGTAGCTCGGCGTTCTGAGCAGTGGGGAGGAGGTAGCTGATGGCAGATCGAAAACGGCGGAGCAGAGCGGCGGCACATCGTGATCTGCCGCTCCGTCGCGGCCGGGCGCCCAAGGTCGATCGGCTGGGCCCCGGCCGACGGCCCGCGATGCTGCGCCGGCTGCGCGAGGCGATGCGCGCCAACCTGGAATCCGCCGACCCGACCGACGCAGCGGAGCGAGCACTGCTCCACGCTGCGCGCCTCGCCGCATCCGCCGATTCCGCCGACGCTGCGGAGCGGGCTCTGCTCCACGCGGCGCGGTTCGTCGCATCCGCCGATTCCGCCGATCCCTCTGACGCTGCCGAAGGAGAAGAGCGTGACCAGGCCGTAGCCGACGAACTGGGCGAAACGGATGCCGCTGCAGACGGTTCCCCTGCGGCCTCGCCCGAGCTCGGTATGCCCGCAGCCGGCGACGACGGCCTACCGGAGTACACCCTCTACCGGGACGGTGGCTGCCACGTTGCCCCGGCCTGCCTTTCTTGCCCGCTGGCCACCTGCATCTACGACCGCAAGCTGTCGCCGGAGCAGCAGGCCCGTCGCCGCCGTAACCGCCGCATCCGTGACCTGGCCCGCAAAGGCTGGAGCAGCGCGCTCCTTGCCGAGCGTTTCAAGCTCTCGCCCGCCCAGGTGCGCCGCATCCGTGGTCCGCGCCGCCGCAAAGACAATACGTGACCGAAGGCCATTGTCATGTTCCCGAGCCGGCCTTGCTCTTGCAGTTGTACGGAACCCGTCGGCTGAAGCCGCATGGCCGGAGCAATGCAGGCTGATGCTGCAAATCGCATGCACGGCACTCCGGAAGCGGGTTCTGATATTCTGGGCAGAGTACGAATAGGTGGATGCTCGATGGAACGCGATTCAGAACATGCTGGTACGGGCTACATTGCCGGCGCCGCAGACCAGCCCTTGATTGGGGTACTGGTTGAGGAGGGTGGCCGGCGCATCGTGCGCTACAGCATCGACGGCCCGGCCATCGCCTCAGACGCTGCTTCTGCCGTGCGGTTGCAGTCAGCACTCTCGGTGATCGGCGCCTGGAGTGATCTGGATTGGGTCGAGTTGTCCTCAGACCTTGATCGAATCCGTCACGAGACCCCACCGACGCCGCCGATCGAGGTATGACGCAGTACCTGATCGACACGACCCCGCTTGCGGCCCTCGTCAGCAGTCGAGCCAGTGTTGTCAGCCTTGTCACCCCGTGGATGCATGCACATCAAGCAGCGACCAGTATCCTTGTCTATGGCGAGGTGCTCGAAGCGCTAAAAGGGCGCCCCGGCTTTAGCCAGCGCAAGAGCGATCTGATCACGCTGCTCGGGGAGATTGCTCCCTACTTCATCACGCACGCGATCATGGAGCGCTATGCTGATCTGCGGAGGCAACTCCGGCAGCCATACGGCCCCGGCCTCATCGGTGACATCGATACCCTGATTGCCGCCACGGCACTCGAGTATGACTTAACTCTGGTAACGGCCGATGGCGACTTTTTGCGTGTGCCCGGGCTGGAAGCTATTGCTTCTAGACCGACTGACCCTCCTGGCACTGCCTGGTGACACAGAGACATAGTCCTGACCGCCCGCCGTGCCGGTTACGGTTTCTCCGCGTCCACCACGATGCAGAAGTTCATCTCGCCCGGGCGTTCGATCAGGCCAGCGTGGTTAACCTCGGCGGGGATATCAGCGATGGGGATATCGTGAACGGCGCGGATGACGAAGCCGGCGCCTTCAACCGCCGCCAGGTAGCCGGTGCGGTGATGCTGGTAAGTGCGCAGGCGATACACCCGTAGCCCCCGACCAGAAATCGGTGTGCCAGCCGCTGTCGAGCGCGTCGGGGTGGAAGTCGGTCAGCAGAAAGCGGCCTCCGGTTCGCAGAACGCGGAAAAACTCGCGGCACGGCGCGCCGATCTCTGGCAGATGGCAGAACGCCAGGGCGCAGATCGCAAGGTCGAACCGCCCGTCCGCGAGCGGCAAGGGCTGCGAGAGCGACGCCTGCAAGAACGTGATCGGTAGCTGCTCCGCGACAGCCCGACCGCGCGCCACGGCCATCATCTCTGGCGAGGCATCGAGGGCGGTCACGGCGGCACCGCGACGGGCCAGCGCCAGCGCATGCCGGCCGATGCCGGTGGCCGCATCAAGCGCGGCGCCGAAGTGTGCCTCGCCGAGCAGGCGGTCGACGAAGACCTGCTCGACGGCGATCAGCTGGTTCAGCTCCGTGTCATAGGTGCGCGACCAGGCCGCATAGCCCTCTGCGGCGCTCACCTCTACTGGACCGTGCTCGCTGGCGAGGGCGACCAGCGTCTCGCTGCGATCCGCGGAGCAGGCGACGGCGATACGCGTGCCGCCGGCAAGCGTGTACCACGAGATCAGCGGCATGTCCTGTGCAAGGCAGAAATCGCAGTGGAGTCTGCCGGCAGGGTCATCGGCGCCCCAGTCGCCAGCACGAAAGCGATCGAGCAGATCTTTCGCGACCAGGCCGGCCTCAGCCAGCGCAGCCGTCGCGGCAGGCGTCACACTGATCGTGCCGAGCTGTACGCGGTCCATTCGTCTCCGCTCCACTCTCAGCACTACGCACCTGCGGATCTATGCCTCTGGTGCGGCCGGTCGCGGGCGGCCCCAGGCGACGCTGGCAGCGATCTGCAGCTCCACCATGCCGTCCGTGTGAGCGGCCACCAGCGTGCGTAGCTCAGTGTCGAACGCTGCCGCTGCGGTGGGTCCCATGCGCTCACGCACGAACGAGCTGCGCGCGTGAAACGACTCGACGTAAGCGTCGAGCGACTGGCTGAAAGGCAGCGGATCGGTGCGAACGCTCCCTTCCAGCTCGAACAGGCCGCGGCGGACCAGCTCATCGACGAGGTTAAGCGGGCTATAGTCCTGGTAGAGTGAGTAGCGCTGAATGATCCGCAGTTGCTCGCCGTCCCAGGGAGGCGGCAGCTGGCATTCATCCAGGATCACCAGCCGCCCGCTCGGCGTAAGCAGATCATGCAGCCGCGGCAGCAGCCGCTGCCAATCCATCCAGTGCAGGCTCGCGCCAGCCGTGACCATGCCGTAAGGCGGATCGAGCGGCGCCTCCTCCGCCGAGCCGATAATCCAGCGCAGGGCGGGATGGTCGCCGCCAGGCAGACAGCGGCCCTCGGCCACCATTGCCTCAGAGATGTCCACCGCATCGACGCGTTCCATCACCGGAGCGAGCAGGCGCGCGATGGCGCCCATGCCGCAGCCGAGGTCGAGTACGATCCGTGGCTCGTCGCCAAGCAGGGTGGGGAGCAGCTCTGCAACCGTATCCTGGTACGGCGGCCGGTACTGATAGGCCGCTGCCACGCTGGCGTAGCCGAACGCTGCTGCGTTCTCGGGACCAAGCCATGCCGGTTTTGGCTCAACCACCGCGCCATCCTTGCTGCGATATGAGCGCCTGCCTGCTCGGCTCCGTCACTGCACGGCCGAAAACTGTGCTGGGCCTGCTCGGACATGGTATCGCACGGCAGGCGTGCTGGGGATGGGGAGCGCTTGTGGGGCGGCCGACCGGTCGCGGAAAACGGGTGCGGATCATCGCGATTGAGGACTACCATTGACGGAGCCTGCGAGGAGAGAAGCAATGACAGTGCGACCAGCAGAGGTGTTCCCACCCGGAGATTTCCTTCGTGAAGAAGCGGCGCTCTGCTTTTGTTGGTGCTCGGCATAAG
Organism: Dehalococcoidia bacterium; assembly: GCA_038240805.1. GTDB lineage: Bacteria > Chloroflexota > Dehalococcoidia > CAUJGQ01 > CAUJGQ01 > JBBRGK01. Next base: position 6,666 of record JBBRGK010000161.1, read on the forward strand.
CAGATCATGCAGCCGCGGCAGCAGTCGCGACGGGCCGCGTCGTCGCACCTGTTACGGCTATTCCGCAGCTGGGTCCGGCAGCGTTCCGGCGGCTTGATGTGTGACCGGCGGATAGAACTGCGGTGCTTCGCGGCGGTCAGCCATGCCGTAGTCGCGAATAATGCGCACCTG
>JBBRGK010000162.1:0-6814 GCA_038240805.1 Dehalococcoidia bacterium
CGGCTTCGCTGCGGGCGGGGTACACGCTGCGAAGCCGGGCTGCTGATCAGCGGCTGAGGTGCCGGCGGTTACTGACCCTGCTGCAGGGCGACGGAGAGGTCAACGTCGAGATCGCTCGCGAGTTCCATCGACCAGTACCAGCCGTAAGTATCTTTCGGGTCAGCGGACTTGACACGCTTGATGCCGACGGCCGTAAATTTTTCGCCGAGCAGGTTCTCGTTGTGATGCGGCGAGTTGACCCACTGCTGCAACGTAGCGTCGCCGGATGCGTTGCCACCGGCGATATTCTCGCCCATCCAGGCGTTAGCAATGCTGTAACCGCAATCCCGAAAACGCTGATCCCAGGTGCGGAAACTGTCATCGTGGGTGCCATAGTGGTTCACCGCCATATCGGTGCTTTTCCAGAGCGCTGCGACGGTCAGCGCATACGACACCCGCAAGACTGGAAGTCCCGCCGCAGTCCGGTACGTGTTGGTCTCATCAAGGATCGCCTGTTCCTCGCCGGCCAGGGCCAGGCTGGCGGTGTTGACTGTGCAGTTGACCAGGGTAGCCGGCAGGCTCTGCGCCTGAGCGGTGTGAACCTGACCATGTGACAGCCCTGGAGCGATTGAAGCAAGCAAGGCAACAGCGAGTGCAATCGATGCAGTTCGAAGGCTGAAGGCTCGGCCCGTGGACTTCGTCACCGTAGAAGTACCTCCGTGGGATGTACACCGCAGCGCAGTAGACTCCGCAAGGCTCCCATAAGAGCTGCTCCTGTTGTAACACGAATGCACGGTGTACGCAATATCTGTGCGGCAATTTAATGGTGAGTTTTCGGCCAGCTTGCAATGATCTGTAACGATGCCCTGCTATTAGAAACGATGTCTGTTACAGGCTGTGAATGCAGGGAGCAACAGAAACGCCCTAAGCAGCTGCGGACGAAGGCGCAACCGGGCAGGGTATGGCTTCGCGATCACTGCAATGTTCCCGAGTGATCGCGGGTTACTCGGATCACGTAAGACCGGATAACAGGTTCAATCACACGTGAAGTCGTAGTTGAGGGCTTACCTCTCGCTGGCGTTCATGAGCACTGATGGGCCGAAGAAATGCAGGCGCTATGAAATCCCAGGCGATCGTTTTCGGTGTGGCTGTAAGTTTTCTCCTGGCAGCCTGCGGATCGACGTCCGCGGCACCGCGGGCTGTTCTGCCCACAACTATTGCACCGTCGGCCACGATTGCGGCTGCGCCCGCCACTGCAACTCAGTCTGCCCGTCAACCGGTGTCGGCCACTGCGGCGGGAACTCCCGCTGCGGCAGCGCCGGTAGGGCCGCCGATGCAAGTGGAAATCCAATTATTTGAGTTTGCCCCGAAGGTCAGTGAGGTGCAGGCGGGCACGACTGTTACCTGGACCAACCACGACGCGATCATTCACAGCGTTACGAACGGTACATCGCCCACACCGGCCGGTGCCTTCAACTCCGGTTTCTTCGACCTGAACCAGACTTTTTCGTTTACCTTCACGCAGCCGGGCGATTACCCCTACTTCTGCATGCGGCACCCGTTTATGCAGGGCGAGATCAAGGTCTCTCCCGCGAGGTAAGCTCGTTCCGCGCCGCTACTCCGGTCGCGTGGCGGCGATACCGCCGCCGTCGATTCCTCCGACAACAAAGCGCCCGGCTCACATCGCATGAGCCGGGCGCTTGATCAATGCAGCATCGAACGAACGTTAGCGCTCCTGAGGTAATACCGGATTGGTCGCATCTTTTGGTCCGGTGGCGAGGATCGTATCAAGCTTCACACGTACTTCCGCCCCGGGAGTGCCGGTTCGTCCAGTGAGGATCTCTGTCAGCCGGTCGAGGTAGCCATCGCAGGCGACGATATCCCCGCTGCTCATTCCGGGGAAGGCAGCATACAGCTCCGTCTGCTTCAACTGGAGGCGGGCGTTCATTTCAGCCTGGTCCTCAGTAAACGGCGTTGTCGGTCGCTGGGCCGGCTGGAAAGCAGCCAGCTCGGGCATCGTCGGACGAGAGAACTGTTGCGTCGCTGCGTCGGACATGGCGGAAGAGGCAGGACTCGAAACCGTTGGAGCCGGCGGCATCGGCGTCGGTCGGGGCGGCTGCGGCATTGCTGGACTGCTAGTGGCGGACGTGCTGCTGCCGGCTGCGATGGGGGGTGTGATTATTGCAGGTGGTGCTTCGCCCGGGTGTATACCGTCACCGCTGTGGCCGTTGGTATTGATCATCTCCGTGTGCTCACGGGTGATCGCCGGTTCGGGCCAGCCAGTGCCGGAGCCGGCCGTCGGATAAGCGTGGGGCTCGCCGGATCCGCCAGGGAGATCGTCAGGGCCGCTATAGAGCCATTCCTCGTCGTGGCCGGGAGCAAAGACACGCTTGATCATGAGCAGCGCCGCCGCCGCACCGCCGGTAACGGCCAGTACGATCGCGACCGTTTTCCAGCGTGACCGGCGCGGTTTGAGCCCGAGTTTATCCTGGGCCAGAACCTTCATCGGGTCGGGCAGGCGATCGACCAGCGCATACGCCGTGTCTCGATCCGGTAAGCTGTCGGCGAGTGAACGGGCGCGATCCGATACGCCGCCAGCGACGGATTTCGCCCGGTCGGACGCTTTATCGGAGAGCTTACCTGCCCTGTCCGTGGCGCGATCGCGGATCATGGCGGCGTTATCGGCAGCCCTCCCGGAAAATTTGCCGGCCTTGCCCCTGGCCGCTTTCGCCTGGTCAGGTACGCCGCTCACCATGCTTTTCAGTGCGTCAGGAATTTTGCCTGCGGCCTCGATCGCTGCTACAGGCAGGCGACCGCCGATCTCCAGCCGCAGGGCGGTGTCGGAAGATGGCGACTCTACGTACGTCACGGTTTCGACTTTAGCGGACTTGTCCTTACCAAACAGGCCAAACATCATTCATTCTCCTCAGAGCGCACGGAAGCCGCATCAAAGCCACGGAGAAACACGGGGCCAGGCACAGTCACAGTGCTGTACTTTCGGCGACATGCCGCTCATACACCCTGATGATAGAGATCACGGCGCCGCAGCGAAGCCTACCCCAGTAGTATCTTCGCCGCAGATCAACGACTTTTTCATTCTTCGGCAGCCGCCAGACTGGCACTGTGCCGTAGGCTCGCGGTGCCGCAGAATACGCTCAACCGCGTTCGGAAACGGGCGGCGATTGAAGGATCGAAGCTCTGCTGCGGTCAGCTCACAGACACGATGCGCCAGGGGAGAGGTCATGACTGCACAGCAGGGAACCTCGGATGTTTACGATGTAATCGTCGTCGGTGCCGGCAATGCGGCGATCTGCGCTGCGCTCGCGGCGCGCGAACAGGGCGCCCGGGTTCTGGTGCTGGAGAAGGCGCCGCAACACCTCCGCGGCGGCAACACGGCCTTCACCGGCGGCGGCTTTCGCTTCGCCTACGAGGGACTGGCGGACGTACGAGCGCTGCTGCCCGATCTCTCCGACGCGGAGGCTGACGGCATCGACGTGGGCAGCTACCCGCAAGCGCAGTTCTACGACGATCTGATGCGCGTGACCGAAGGGCTAGCGGACGCTGATATGGCCGACGCCCTGGTGACGGAAAGCGCCCCGACGATGCGCTGGCTCGAGCGTACAGGCATGCGCTGGGTGCTGCTGTACGGGCGGCAGGCGTACCGCGTCGGCAACACGCTGCGCTTCTGGGGCGGACTGATCATCGAGGCGATCGGCGGCGGACAGGGGCTGTCGGATCAGCTGTTTGGTCTGTGCGAAGCCCGCGGCATCGATGTCCGTTACGGCGCCAAGGCGATGTCGCTGCTGCAGGATGGCCGTGGCTCCGTGATTGGCCTGCGTCTGCGCGGCCCCGAAGGAGATGAGGAGATCAGGTCTGCTGCTGTCGTGCTGGCTGCGGGCGGCTTCGAGGCCAACCCGGAGTGGCGGACACGCTACCTCGGACCCGGCTGGGAGCTGGCAAAAGTGCGCGGCACCCGCTACAACACTGGCGATGGCATCCGCATGGCTCTGGATGCTGGCGCACAGCCGTTCGGACACTGGTCCGGCTGCCATGCGGTGGCATGGGACTTGAATGCGCCGCCGTTCGGCGATCTCAACGTTGGAGACCTGTTCCAGAAGCACAGCTATCCCCTCGGTCTGATCGTCAATGTGGCGGGGGACCGTTTTGTGGACGAAGGCGCCGACTTCCGCAACTACACCTACGCGAAGTACGGCCGCGCCATTCTCGCTCAGCCCCAGCGGGCGGCGTTCCAGCTCTTCGACGCGAAAGTGATCGATATGCTGCGCGACGAGTACCGGATCTCGCGGGTCACCAAAGGCACATCCGACACGATAGATGGTCTGGCCGAGGCGCTGGGCATCGACCGCGAGGGTCTTGTCAACACCGTCAGCGCCTACAACGCCGCGGTGCAGGAAGGCGAGTTCAACCCTGCTGTGCTCGACGCGAAGGGCACGCATGGGATAACACCGCCGAAGTCGAACTGGGCGCAGCGGCTGGATACGCCTCCGTACACTGGTTTCGCCGTAACCTGTGGGATCACGTTCACTTTCGGCGGTCTGCGCATCAACCCGTCCAGCGGGCAGGTGCTGGACACGGAGGATACGCCGATCACCGGGCTGTATGCTGCGGGCGAACTGGTCGGTGGCCTTTTCTACCACAATTATCCCGGCGGCTCCGGCCTGATGGCCGGCGCCGTCTTCGGCAGACGTGCCGGCGCTGGCGCCGCGGCAGCCGCCGGAAAGCGGTCATAGTCGAATGGACCAGAGAGCGAATCTATGACGACTGACATAGATACATCGGGTTTTCTCACGAAAGCCGAAGAATGCCTCGCTGGTGCGGCAAGTGAACAGATCAACGAGCGCTACAATAACGCAGCGAACCGCCTATATTACTCGTGTTTCCAGGCTGCAATTGCCGCTCTACTGCGTATTGGCGTTCGCCCGCCCGACTTGCAGAAGGGGTTGGGGGCACGACTTCGTGCAGGCGCAGTTTGTTGAGCAGCTCATCCGTCGGCGTAAGCAGTACCCGGCTGACCAGGCGGACGTCCTCACGCGTCTGTTTGCCCTGCGTCGGGCAGCGGACTACCGGTCAGATCCGGTCAGCGAGACGCAGACCATCCGCGCATTGCGACGCGCCCGAGTATTTGTCGCTATCATCCAGGATGGTTTTTCATCCGGCATCCAGGGCCGCGCGTGCCTTAGCCGCAGACTGCCGGTGTCTCGGCGGGCGGCGGTGGCACGGGCATCGCTGCCTGTAAACCGACGATAGACCCGTTGGTCGTTGCGGCGATGAGCTTCTCGTCCTGGCGGCGGGCGAAGTCCTCGATCACGGCCGGGTCGACGGTTTCGGCGTGGGTGCGGTAGAGGATGTAGGTTGCAACCTGGCCACGCATGAACACGAGCGAGTAGATATTCAGCCATTTATTCGCGCCAGCGTCGAGCTCAGACCAGCTGGCGGCCGTAGCGACCTCACCGATGGTGGGCGGGTCCCCTCGCTGAAAGTTCACTTTGTCCGAGTTCAGTAGCCCCAGCACCATCCCGTTGGCGACGTTGCCAGGCAGATATGGCAGGCAGATCGCGTTTTCATTCGGTACGGTGATCAGGATTGTTAGCAGCGTGTAATCCGAAGGTCCGGTGTCATTTGCAATGAACGCGCGTGTTCGCTGCTCATTGGTCTCACCTGCGCGGAAGGGAGGCGATGCGTCGCCGACCAGGCGGAAGCCGGGCAGGTCCTGCGCATCAAGCATGACGGCCGCGATGTCATCGCCCGTCACCGTCTGAGCCAGCACAGTTGTAACGGGCATACGCCTGCTGATCGCGATGCCGGCCAGCAGAGCGAAAGCAAGCAGAGGCAGACGGGAGCGGAGAAGCGGACGGAACGTCATGCAGTTTTCCCGCGCAGTACTATGAGCGGCCTGAAGCGACAACATCATTCTATCGCTGTCTGCATCGATGGCTGGGCCAGGCTCCCGCAGTGATCAGCGCCTGCGGGTGTCGCGCAGCCGTGCTGCGAGCAGGCACATGAGCGCGACCGGTACGGTGAGCACGAGGAACGTGGCCCGATATGAGGTCGTGGCGGCAAGTTGTCCGGCCACAATCGGCCCCGTGACGCTGCCGAAGTCCACGCCCATCCGGTAGAGGCCCATCGCCATGCCGCTCTGCCCCGGCGGCGCCACGTCCACGATGATCGCCGCTGGGGAGACGCCCGCGTATCCGGTGCAGATGCCGAGCCCGATCATGGCCGCAAACAGCACCGGCAGGGTTGCCGAGCTGGCCAGCAACAGCATGCCGATGATGCCGCCCGCGAGGCCGATCAGGACCGCGACCTTACGGGGCCGCCGGTCAGAGAGGCCGCCCGCGTGTGGCAGAACCGCCAGGTTGACGAGCGCCGCAACGGTGAGCGCGTAGCCCACCACCTGCGTCGAAAGATGCATCTGATCGTGTGCGAACAGGGGCGTCAGCGTCGAGAGCACCCCGGCGCGGATGATAAAGACCGTGGCAGAGAGCGCCAGTGCGGTGACGAAAGCCCCGTCGCGCAGCAAAGTGCCCGCGGAACCGGCAGCCTCGCCGGCACGGATCACTGGCTGTGGCAGCCGCGCCGGCAGGGTGGTGATCGAGACCACGGCGCAGAGAAGGGCGAGCACGGCGTAGCCGTAGAGCGGCACCCGGTAGCTGAAGACGCTGGCCATCAGGCCACCGATTGAGGGCCCGAAAGCGACCCCGGCCATGATTGCGCCCTGGTAGAAGCTCATGGCGCGGGCCATGCGTGCCGGTGGCGTTGTGCGGGCGAGGATGTTCATTGCGGCCGTGACATAAAGCGCCGAGCCGACCCCGGT
>JBBRGK010000163.1:0-6753 GCA_038240805.1 Dehalococcoidia bacterium
AGGTTCTCGACCGAGATGTCGATCGCCGAGATGCGGCCCTGTGGGCCGGTGAGTTCCGCGATCCACGGCAGGAAAGCGCCGCTGCCGCAGCCGAGATCGACAACGTGGTCGCCACAACGGATTCCGGCCCACTCGAGCATTGCCCGGTACTCGGGGGCGCAGGCATCGAAGTGAGCGGTTAGCCAGCGCGTCTCGTCGCTCGCTTGCTTCGAGTCGCCGGAAAAAGCCGGAGTCACCACGGCTATTCCTCCAGATTAAAACTCATTAGATCTTCGCCCGATGTCACCGGGCCGCGAAAATCTTGCTGCACATCCTGAATCAGGTTCTCAGGCGTACCACCGCGAAAAAGGATGTGGCTAAGCACAACGGCTTTCGCATTCGCCGCCGCTGCTACGCGTCCCAGCGTGTCCGAGGCGGTGTGATAACCGTCGATCGCCTGCATGCGGGCAAGCGTCACGCCGCTGACGCCCTGCTTGCGTGCCTCTGCTCCACGCCCCCAGTAAACCTCGTGAACCAGCAGGTCGACATCACGCGCCGCCTGCACGATACCGTCGCAGGGGTGGGTATCACCGCTGACGGCGATGGAGCGTTTGCCAGCTTCGACCCGAAAAGCAAACGATGGCTCGACCGGCTCGTGCTCGACGCCAAAGGCCTGCACCTGCCAGCTATCGCCCTCAAGCCGCCAGCCAGACTGGATGTCAGTCACACGCGGCACCAGGGCTTCCAATGGCCGTTCTGCGGCGCTGAGACGAAAGTTGATGTCCAACTCGAACGCGTGCAGCAGCCGCCGCACGAACTCCTCCGTGCCGGGCGGGCCATACACATCTGGCGGGCGCTCCCACCAGCCCATCACCCAGCCGCTGAAGAGGAATTGGGCGAGGTCGATAGTGTGATCGGAGTGATGGTGGGTGATCAGGATCTGGCGTATCTCACCGGGCGCAATGTTTGCGGCAAGCAGGTTTTGTGTGACTCCGCTGCCGCAGTCGATCAGGATGGCATCCCTGCCGGTCTGGATGACCTGTGATGGGCCACGACGCGCCGGGTCGGGGATTGGTGTGCCGGTGCCGAGCAGAGTCACGCGCATCCGCTAGCCTCCCGGGACAGATGGTTTTCGGCGGCTATCGAATCGAGATTTCGTCCGCAGCAGCTTTTTGTGCCATTAGCCCTGCATAGGTTGGGCGGGCGACCTGAACGAACTCGCCGCTGAGGACGTAGCCCGAGCCTGCAAGCCTGCCCACCGGACGAATGCGCGAGACATCGACGCGGCCGTTGACGATGACCGACTCGTGAACGTGGATGCGCACGACTTCGCCGATAGCGATGAAGCTCGGCCCGTTGCCGATCTCAAGCACTTGCAGGAGCCGGCATTCGAGGCTGGCGGGCGATTCGAGTAGCCGGGGGGAGCGGACAAGATCTGAAGGTACCGGTGTGAGTCCGGCAGCGGTAAACTCGCTCTCGTGAGCGGGGAAGTCCGCAGCGGTGAGATTCATCGCCGCAAGCAGCGGCTCGCTGACGATATTGACGACGAAATCGCCGGTCTGCCGAGCGTTCCGCAGTGAGTCCTTCTCGGCGGTGCTGGAGAAGAAGACCGTTGGCGGATCCGGCGAGAGAGCGTTGAAGTAGCTATGCGGGGCAAGGTTCGCCACGCCTGCTTCGCTGATCGTCGATACCCATGCGATCGGCCGTGGCACCACCAGCGCGTTCAGCAGGTGATACGCGTCGTTCTTGACCATCTCGCCGGGGTCAAACGTTACCCATCCAGACTCGCTCATCGTGCTCTCTCTTGTAATGCAGGCTTGCGGAGACAGGGGCTAACGCCGCAGCTACCCTCCGGCTCATCGTAGTGCGCTGTCCGCATAGCGTCGAGCGCAGGTCGATCGCGACATGAATCGCGGTAGAGTGTGGGCGGGACGGAGCGTTGAAGGAGGCGAGAAGCATGGCAGCACGTACGGGCGCTGAGTACCTTGCCGGATTGCAGGCAGCGCGAGCGGAGGTCTGGATAGGCGGAGAGCGAGTCGATGACGTCACCAGCCACCCGGCTTTTCGCAATGGGGCTCGCTCGCTGGGGCGCCTCTTCGACATGCAGCACGATCCGGCGCTCATCGACGAGATGACCTACACCTCGCCCACGAGCGGGGCGCGGGTCGGGATGTCCTTTCTGCAGCCACGGAGTGCCGATGATCTCGTTCGGCGCCGCACCATGATGGCCCGCTGGGCGAGGGACTCCGGCGGCATGATGGGCCGCACGCCGGACTATCTGAACAGCAGCCTGATGGCATTCGCCGCAGCCTCAAGCTACTTTGGTACCGCCGAACCGCGTTTCGGCGACAACGTTCGCGGCTACTACGAATACGCGCGTGAGCATGACCTCTGCCTGACCCACACGCTGATCAATCCGCAGTCGAATCGCTCCGTCGGGCCATCGCAACAGGTGGATCCGTACCTTGCCGCTGCGGTGGTCGAGGAGAAGGCGGCGGGGATCGTCATCAGAGGCTGTCGTATGCTGGCGACGCTTGCGCCGCTGGCAGATGAGATCGCGGTCTTTCCCTCCACCGTCCTGAAAGGGGCACCGGAAGACCGGCCGTATGCTTTCGCGTTCGCGATCCCGTGCGCCACACCGGGCCTTCGTTTTATCTGCCGCGACAGCTACGACACGGGCAAGCCGGTTTTCGACAATCCGCTCTCTTCGCGGTTCGAAGAGATGGATTCTGTTGTCGTGTTCGACGATGTGCTCGTTCCGTGGGAGCGTGTCTTCATTCTGGGCGATGTGGCAATCTGCAACGGCGCCTACGGTCGCACGAATGCCGTAGTCCACATGATGCACCAGGTGATCACGAAGGATGTGGCGAAGACCGAGTTCGTGCTGGGACTCGCCTGCCTGATGATCGATACCATCGGCGTTGACCAGTTCCCGCACGTGCAGGAGAAGGTCGCCGAGATCATCACCTACCTGGAGACGATGAAGGCGTGTTTGCGCGCCGGAGAGGCCGACGCGGCCATCGATGAATGGGGTCTGGTCTGCCCATCTCGCCCACCACTCGACGTGGCCCGCAACCTGTTTCCAAAGATGTATCCGCGCATGATCGAGATTCTGCAACTTCTCGGGGCGAGCAGTTTGATGGCAACACCATCGCTGGCGGACCTGGAGAGCCCAATCGGCGGCGATATTGACCGTTTCTACCAGGCCGCGAAAGCGACGGGGCGCGATCGGGTGCGGCTATTCCGGCTTGCGTGGGATACAGCCTGCAGCTCGTTTGGCTCAAGGCAGGTACTGTACGAGCGTTTCTTCTTCGGTGACCCGGTGCGAAACATGAGCGCTCTGTATAACATCTACGACAAGCAGCCGTTGATTGAGCGGGTACAGCAGTTTTTGGAGCGGGAAACGTAGCCAGCTTCGAATTGTTCGCAGTCCTTGCGGCATGCTGGTTCGCAAGCTGGCCGCTGCGCCGAGTGGCTTCGCATTCCGAACCGGAAGGGCGTTGACCCCGCGTCGGCGCGCCTTTCGCAGGTTCCGAGAGGTTAGACGGGGAGCAAGCTGGCGATGTCGAGCGCCTGACCGCGAGCCCACGCAGACCAGGCTCCATAAACCCGGCGCAGCTCTTCGTCGCTGAATTCACCCTTTGCCGAGAAGTCAATCGCCTCCCAGATCAGACTCACTGTCCAGCGGCCGGCCTCGGTCTCCTCGGCAAAACACGACGCAGAGGGGGGAATGGGGAAAATCTCTTCGAGCAGGCACATGCGCAGGAACTGATGCGCCACCGGAAAGCGCCTGCCGAGCGGGTTTACCGAATCCATAAGCCGCAGACGCCCCTTTCCGGCTTTACGCCGATCACGACGTGCTGCCGGGTGCTCACGCAGGGTGATGGTTGCAGCGTACCGCGCCGATACTTGAAGTGTAGCCAATCTCACACAGGAACGGTTTGGAACTGCACAGTGCCTCTCCTCACCGCCAGTCAAGATGGCAGTGCAGGGCGCAGGTAGGCCGGATAGCCGGCTTCAGCGACCCGACATTGGCAGTCGCGTTGGTGCGCGAACGGGAGGGGAACCATGCAGCAGATACTGAACGTTGCAGTCCATCTTGTGCCGCAGTTTCGCCCGGAGGCGGTTAGCTCGCCACGTACCGGCGGCCGCATGTGCGAAGAGCAACGCCGTCACCGGCTCGACGCCTGGGCCGAGTTCATCGAAAGCGAACTGCAGACCCGAAATATGCGACCGGCTCAGCTGGCGCTGTATGCAAACGTCAACGCTTCGACTGTATCCGTCTGGCGTCACCGAAAATCGCTCCCCGACCGCGAGGCCGTAGGAGGTGTGGCTCGTTGCTTCCACCTGCCGGTCGAGTATGTTGCCGAAAAGGCTGGCATGCTGCCACCGGCTACGCAGCGCCCTGCCAGCCGCATGGAGAGCGACCCGGACTGGCGGGCGCTTCTGGCTGAAATTGACCGCCTGCCGCACGAGCAGTTCTCGCGCGTGAAGTCCGCACTTAAATTGGCGCTCGGCGGCCGTCGTCCCTGACGCTATGCTCGCGCGGGAATCTGGTATTGCCGATTTGACTCGACCGCTATGCCTACACGCCAATTTCCGCCAGGAAATCGAGCACAGCCGTGTTGAAAAGCTCCGGCTGGTCGATGTTTGAGGAGTGACCGGCGTTCGGGATGACCACTTTTCGGGCGCCCGGAATCTTTGACTCCATGTAATCGGTGCCCCCCAGGAACGGCGTATCGTTTGCACCGACGATCAACAGCACCGGCACCGCGATTGCCGGCAGAACCTCGATCACGCGCGGATCGAACTGCTTGAGCATGCCGCGGGCTGCATTCGCCAGGCCCTGCGCCGAGCGGTGACCTCCGCGAGTCTGTGCCACCTCGGGGCTACGGCCGAGCGCGTCGAGACCACGGGTTTCAAAGGCGACCGCTCGCCGCTCCGCCGTCTCGTTCCAGCCTTCGCGCGCGACCGGATTTTTGTATCCCGGCCCGGTATCGCACAGGACCAGTGCCCGGCAGCGTTCCGGATGGGCGTGATAGAAGGCCAGGGTCATGTAGCCCCCGAGCGAGAGTCCGCCGATCACCGCCTTCGGCGCGCCGACAGCGTCGAGAATGCCAGTCATATCTGCGACCGAGGCAGCTTCGGTGTATTGGTCGACCGATTCAGGGCTGTCGCTGGCGCCATGGCCGCGCATATCCCACGTGATGAACCGGTACTTTTTCGAAAACGCGCCGGCCTGATCTCGCCACATCTGCGCTGTCGCGCTGTAGCCGTGCGAAAAAAGCAGGGGATAGCCGCTGCCGCTGACCGAATAGTCGATCGTGACGCCGTCGTGCTGAATTGTTGTCATCTTGCTCCCCCGTCACCGTGGACGTACACGCCCCGGCCACCGCTCACGCTAGGGAGCGTCCTATTTGCTGTCAAGCTGCTACGATAAGCGGGTAAGCCGCAGCGCAAATTTGCATCCTTACGTGGATGCAATCGGACGAAACGAATGGCTATCCTGCCGATCCGGATCCTCGGTGAGCCCGGCGACGAAGTGCTTCGCCAACAGGCGCAACCCGTCGATCTTGTCGACGGATCGATCCAGATCCTCATCGATGACATGTTTGAAACCGTGCGCGCGGCTCCGGGAGTCGGGTTGGCGGCGCCGCAGATCGGTGTGCCGTTGCGGATCGTCGTGATCGAGGTGCCGGAGGTACCCGCCTTTGCGCTGATCAATGCCGAGGTGGTGCGACATAGCGGCAGGCGATGGGTGGAGGAAGGTTGCCTTTCGATCCCGGGCTACCGTGGCGAGCTGTTCCGGTCGGTGAAGGTGACCGTGAAAGGGCTGGACCGCCACGGGCGGTCGATCCGCATCCGAGCCGGGGACGATCTGCTCGCGCAGGCGCTTGAGCACGAGATCGACCACACCAACGGGTTACTCTACGTCGATCTCCTGGGCGGCCCTGAGCACCTGCATCGCATAGAGCCGGGAGAACCCGTCCTCGCTGAGGTCGACTCCGATTCAGACGAGCCTGAAATTGAAGAGGAAGATTCTCGGGAAGAGGTACGACAGCGCATGTCATGGGGCGTACGGCGCGGTGTACCGCCGAGACTGCTGACCGCTCGATCACGCCTCCGGACGCCTACCCTGTCAAGGTCCGGCTGAACAGGATGAGCCAGGCGTCTGTGAGCAAGGGGCGCCAGAAGGGGACACAATGCCAGTCTACCAGTTCCAGTGTACTACCTGCAGCGAGAGCTTTGATCGCTGGCGTCCAGAGCGACGGCGCGACGATCCGATGACATGTTCACGAGGCCACACCACCGTGGCGCGCATTCCGGGGCTCGAAGGCCGCGACAGCGAGGCAAGCCAGGGCGGTGGTTTGAACCGATCTCCTCAGGCTGGCCAGGCGAGTTAAGCCGCGGATCCTAGCGGGCGTAATCGACCGCGCGAGTTTCGCGTAGCACCGTCACGCGGATTTGGCCGGGATACTCCAGCTTCTCCTGAATCGTGCTGCTCACGTCCCTGGCGAGCTGTGCAGCCCCTTCGTCGTCCACCTGGTCTGAACGCACCAGGATGCGCAGCTCGCGTCCGGCCTGAATTGCGAAGGCGCGCTCCACGCCGCTGAAGCTGTGCGCCACATCCTCAAGCGCGGTGAGCCGTGCCAGGTAACGCTCAAGCGACTCTCGCCGTGCTCCGGGACGGCCACCGCTGATCGAGTCCGCGATGATGGTCAGCCGCGCTTCAAGCGTCTCGGGCTCGATCTCCTCGTGGTGGGCGGCGATGCA
>JBBRGK010000164.1:0-6749 GCA_038240805.1 Dehalococcoidia bacterium
GGTGGCGGTTTGGCGCTGCGGCCATGTCCACGCAGATCGACCGCGATGCAGCGCCGGCCGGGCAGCAAGGCGATCACCTGGTCCCAGCAACGGGCGTGAAATCCGGTGGCGTGGGCGAACAGTACCACCGGCCCTTCGCCCGGCCAATCGAAGTACACGAGTTCAAGGCCGGCAACGGATAGGCGTCGCTCTTCTACCAGCCTCAGTGAATCGCCCGGTCTGCTCATGTTTTCGCTTCCCGTCCGATCATACTCAGGTAACTCACTCTTCACTGTCGCCTTCGCGCGAACCCATGCAAAGGCGCTCTCCGTGCGAACTCAGGGACACTTCCGGCAGGGGCCCGAATGCTGCACAGTGAGCGGTAGGCTGCCTTCGAGTCGCACTGCACAGAACTCAGGATAAAGGAGAGAAACACAATGGCTGCACTTGCAACGCGGACCCTCGGGCGGACAGGGATCAACGTCACCGCGCTCGGCTATGGAGCGATGGAGCTACGCGGTGCTCCGCGCGGACCGGAGATCACGCCGGGCCAGGCGCAGACGGTGCTCGGCACGGTGCTGGACTCGGGAATCAACTACATCGACACGTCGATCGACTACGGCCAGAGCGAGGAGCTGATCGGCCGGTTCATCGCCGGCCGGCGGTCCGAATTCACGCTGGCAACCAAGTGCGGCTGCCTCGTAGGAGCAGCGCCCGCACCCGCGGGCGAGAGGAATCCACACATCTTCACCCGCGAGAACATTCTCGCCGGCATAGAACAGAGTCTGGCACGGATGAAGACCGACTACGTCGACGTACTGCAGTTCCACGCCTCGCCGTCGAAGGAGACGCTGGAGCAGCACGACGCTATCCAGACGGTGCTCGATCTCAAGCGTTCGGGAAAGGTCCGTTTCATCGGCATGTCCGGCACTCTGCCAAACCTGGAAGACCACATCGCGATGGGTGTTTTCGATGTCTTCCAGATCCCCTACTCAGCCCTGCAACGCGAGCACGAGGAGGTGATCAGCCGGGCCGCGAAGGCCGGAGCCGGCATCGTCATCCGCGGTGGCGTGGCCCGCGGTGGCCCGGCCGACGACAAGCAGCAGGCCAACGCCATCGACCTGTGGGACAAAGCCACCCTCGACGATCTGCTCGACGGCATGACCCGGATGGAGTTCATGCTTCGGTTCACTCTGTCGCACCCTGACCTTCACACGACGATCGTCGGCACGATCAACCCGGTGCACCTGCAGGACAACCTGGCCGCCTCGCAGAAAGGCCCCCTGCCCGCCGATGTGTACGAGGAGGCAAAACGGCGCCTGGCCGCTGCCGGATCAGCGCCGGCGTGATGTCGCGATTCGCGTATCAGTCGATGATCGACGAGTAGATCGCCGCGCGTAGCTCGCGGCGGATCGGGTAGCTCGAGGACGGCATTAGCTGGGTGAGGAACAGCATGATCAGATCGTCTTTCGGCGAGACGAAGAAGGCAGTTGAGGCGGCGCCGCCCCAGTAATACTCGCCGGCGTTGCCGATCACCTGGGCCGTGCTCGGATCGAGCAGGACGGCAAAGCCGAGGCCGAAGCCGATCCCTTCCATCGTCGTCTCGGTGAAACGGGACTGCCCCATGCCGGCCAGATCGCGCCCGCCGGGGAGATGATTCATCGTCATGAACTGCAGCGTTCGCTTCCCGAGGATGCGAGCGCCGTCAAGCTCGCCGCCGTTGGCGAGCATCTTGCAAAACCGCATGTAGTCTGCTGCGGTGGAAACCATGCCGCCAGCGCCAGAGAAATAGGTCCGTGGATGGGCGTAGGCGCTGCTTTCGTCGGGTCTGTCGATGAGCACGCAGGCCGGCTCTTCGCCTGCACCACGGCGATAGTTCGCCGCAAAGCGCCCCAGCGACCGCTCCGGCACATGAAAGCCGGTGTCAGACATCCCCAGCGGCGAAAGAATCCGCTCTTCGATGAACTGGTCCAACGGCGTGCCGCTGATTGCCTCGCAGAGATAGCCGACCAGGTCGGTTGAAATGCCGTAATTCCATTGTGTGCCCGGATCGCAGTGCAGAGGCAATCGACTGAGCTTCGTAATCATCCCGGCCAGCGTGCCGCTGGAAGAGGAGCCTCGCAGTTCCGCTCCCTGGTACAGCTGACCCACCGGCGTCGCCTCGCCGCCGCTGATCAAGCCGGAGGTATGCGTCAACAGGTCGCGCACCGTCATCTCGCGGGCCGCGTCGCGCACCTCATATTTATCCGCGGTTCCGTCCGCGAACACTTTCAGATCCTTCAGCTCCGGGATGAACTTCGAGGCGGGATCATCGAGTTGGAACCGTGCCTCTTCGTACAGCGTCATCAAGGCGACGCTCGCGATCGGCTTGGTCATCGAGTAAATGCGGAAAATCGTGTCCGGTGACATGGAACGGCCGGCATCGACGTCCATCTGGCCATACGTCTCGAAGTGCACCACTTTGCCATGACGTGCGACCAATGAGATCGCGCCCGGATATTTGCCGCTTTCCACATAGCTCTGTACAAGCCGCTTCACATTGCCGAGGCGTGCCGTCGAGAGCCCCACATCCTCTGGCTCAGCTTCGACCAGCTCGCGCGCGTTCACTATCGTGGCCATATCACTCCGCCCCCTTGCTTGCACCGCTGCGCCGGTAGCCCGATTCTACTACACGGCGTCGCGGCCGCGGACCCGCGTTGTGATCTCGGTTACTTCCGCCCGTAGCGTAACGTCCGTAGACTGATACGGACCGTGTCTGACGGGCTATTCTGGCCGGTCCGTGCTCGGTGACTGCAGAATCTCCCGCTGTGAAGGAGCACGACGTTGGTCAGGTCTCTACCCTCTCGCGAGAGGGTCTGGCGCCGTATGAGCGCGCTCACGATTGCCATCGGTCTACTCGGTGCCACCGGCTGCAGCAGCAGCGCCAACAAGAGCAACGGGAACAGTGTGCCGGCATCGGCCGCGAGCGCAGCAGCAACGGTCGCGCGCCCGCCAGCAACCGCTAACCCGGCAGCGGCAACAGCAGCGAAGGCCTCCTCACCCACCGCAGCAGCGCTGGCACAGACGTTTGTGCCGCCAGGCGGCTCTGCACCCTGGGTGAATGTTGCGGACGGCTGCCACGGCGTACCGGCGCCGGGCAACGCCGAGGCGCGTAAGGCGAGCGATACGGGGGTCACCGCCGACGAAATCAAGCTGGGCACGACGCAGACGCTGACCGGTTCGGCATCAGTCTATGCGCCGATCGTCAAAACGATTCAGGACTGCTTCGCCCTCGTGAACAAAGACGGCGGCATCTACGGACGCAAGCTCACGCTCATCGTCGAGGACGACCAGTACTCGCCCGCGAACACGAAGCCGTTGACACAGAAGCTGGTTGAGCAGGACCACGTCTTCGCCGACCTCAGTCCGCTGGGCACTGCCGAGAACGCGCAGGTCTACGACTACCTGAACGAACAGAAGGTGCCGCAGCTCTTCGTTGCCACCGGCGCCTCGCAGTGGGGCGCAGACCCCTCCGGGCATCCCTTCACGGTAGGTTATCCACCCGATTACCAGACGATCGGACAGAACTTCGCCAAATACATCCAGGCCAACCTCAAAGGCAAGAAGGTCGGCGTCCTCTACCAGAACGATGACTTTGGCAAGGACTACGTGACCGGCCTCAAGAAGGTGCTCGGCGATAAGGGTACGGCTGACAACCCGATCGTTGGTGAAGAACTGTACGAGGCAAGTGCGGTAGACGTGACCGGCCAGGTCACCAACCTCAAGAACCGCGGCGCCGAAGTGCTCTACCTGATCGCGATCCCGAAGTTCGCCGGGCTCGCGCTGAAGGCTGCGGCCGACCTCGGCTGGAAACCTGCCGTGGTGATGTATGACGGTGCGATCGATACCAGCCTGGCTGACATCGCCGGCGGCAAGCAGAATATCGAGGGCGTCGTTTCCGGCTCGTGGTATCACCAGCCGACCGAAACAGGGTCGCCTGCCATTCAGGCTGTCGCCGATTTCTTGAAAGCGAACGATCCCGGTCTCGCCCTGAACAACTGGCCCGTGTACGGCTACATCCTCTCTCAGCTATACGTCGAGTCGTTCAAACGAGCCGGAGTGAACCCAACCCGAGCGTCGATGATGCAGGCGGTGGAGTCATTCCAGGGGTTCACCGTGGCCCAGTTGCTGCCGGGAGTGACAGTCAGCACCAGCAAGACCGACCACCGCCCGATCAAGTGCATCCAGCTCAACCGGGCGCAGGACGGCATCTTCACCAATTTCGGCGAGGTGTTCTGCGCCGACAAGTAGCGGTACATTTGACGCAACACACCGGTGAAGCAACACACCGGGCGGCCGGAGGAGCGTGAACGATGAACCGAGTGCTGCTGTGCATGGGCCTCGCCGGGGTGGTGATCATGCTCTTTATTGGGACAACGGGCCCGAAGGTCGCCTCGGCGCAGGCAGAGCCATCGGTGTCGGGAGTGAGCGCCGGTTCCTTGAAAGTGACGGGGGACACCTGGAATTTTGACGGGGATGTCTCCGTGGGCGGACCGTGGACATCCGTGATCGTCACCAATCTGAGCAGTTGCGCAAGGCCGCTGCCGATTCCGGGCACCGCTCAGGCCGGGGCAATCGTCTACACAGCGCAGTTGACCGATCTTGCCTCACAGACGCCACAGACGATCGCTGAAGGAGATCTCCTGCCCGTACGGGGAGGAAATGCAACCGGATACGTGACCGTGATTTCGCAGCCGGCGCCCGCAGGCACGACGCACGTCGATGCCGGCCTGTTCGGTCTCAACCAGTTCGCGCTCGATAATACCTTTACCGTCTGCCTGGTATCCGGGCCGGGAACGCCCGTCGCCCAGGGGCCCGTCCCGACACTCGCAGGGCAGGTAGTCAGTGACATGCGCACCGTTCTGGCGATGAACTACGACGTGACCGGCGTCGTCACGACCACCGGGCTGGACGGCAGCAGCTTCATCGGCATCTCCGGAACCGTGATCGGCAGCGCCGATGGCGGCGGCCAATGGGTGTTCTTCTTCACGGGAACGACCTACCTCGGCACCGATACGGCCTCCGCCAGCTCGTTCCTCTCGCTGGCAGGTAGCCCTGGTCCCGGCCAGATAGCAGTCTCCTATATCGCGTATGCCCCGGCAGACCCGCTCTGCTGCCCGACTCTGCCGCCGGTGACGATCACCTACACATGGAATGGCAGCTTGGTCACGCCGAACGGCACGCCGCCGGGTCACTGACCCCGTGATCGAGTCACCCTCTGAACCATCGCCGGCCAAAGCGAGATGAACTGCGAAGTTAGCTCTTCTGCGCCGCCTCAAGAGCAGCGATCCGCGCCCGCAGCTCTCGCTCCAACTGCCAGCGAACGGTAATGTCGCGTAGAACCGCGACGATTCCTTCGATGTGACCGTCGTTGTCATCGGAAGTCCGTAGCATCGCGATGCTGAACTCGAGCGACAGGCGGGTGCCGTCCTTGCGTACTGCTGGAACCGCGAGCATCTCGCCCGGTCCGTAACGCGATTCGCCGGTCTCCATGACGCGACGGTAGCCGTCCCAGTGCCGCGTTTGCAGACGCTCAGGAATGATCAGGTCCAGCGACTGCCCGATCGCCTCTTCGGACGTGTAACCAAACATCGTGCCGGCGCCGGCATTCCAGAGGCGGATGATGCCTTCTGCATCCGCATAGACGACGGCGTCGGGCGTGCTCTCCACGATCGCGCGATACAGCGAGTCGCCTGTAAATCTATCCACGCTGGTCCTCCTGGCGCCCGCGGGGAATGGGCGCTATTTCACTCATTCTCCGTCAGGTATCACCCGGACACCATCGCCCCGAACGCACCCGGCGGCGACAGGCTCGCTCCAGGATTCTTGCTCACTTTATGCGCGAGAAGCTGAAAGCGGCTTACACCTGCGCCACGGATACTTGCTCGGCGGTGCTCCTGCGTGCTCTCCGTACCGCTCTAACCCGCGGACACCTGCCTTCTACTCCTTTAGGTCGCTGACGCAGAACTGTAGTGCCGAAAGCCCGATCGCAATGATCTGCGGTTCAGCAGGCACCGTAGGAAACGGTACACCAGTCGCGACACGTCGAGTCCATGAACCGGGACCGGCCCGCCACCGGCATTCGGATCAGCAGATATCGCCGGCTATCGCGACATTTTACGAACGGGGAGAAATCGACTATGAGTAATCGGTTGAGTTGGTGGCGCTCTCGCGCGTCGTTCGCCTGGATAGCGGGCACACTGGTTCTCACGGCATTGTTTTCCGTTGCCGGAGCGGGCTCCGTTCGGGCAGCTCCCTCCGCACCGGCGGCGCCGCAGAGCGCGGCATCCGATCTGCAGGCAACTTTGGATAACCTCCTGTCAGAGCACGCCGACCTCGCCATGCTCGCCATGCAGAAGGGCTACGACGGCGCTCCCGACTTCATGGCCGCGGCTGGCCAGCTGGGTCAGAACACCGACGCACTCTCTGCTGCTATCGGCTCGGTCTACGGCGCCGACGCGGCGACGAAGTTCAAAGCGCTCTGGACGGCGCACATCGGCTTCTTCGTTGACTACGTCACTGCCGTCAAGGGCAATGACGCTGCCAAGAAGCAGGCCGCTCTCACCAGCCTCGCGGGCTACAAGGGCGACATCGCTGCGTTCCTCAGTGGCGCCAACCCGAACCTGCCAAACGCCGCTGTGCAGCAAACATTCCAGGAGCACATCGACCAGCTAGTCGGCACCTTCGATGCCTACGTGGCGAAGGACTATGCCAAAACCTACACGCTCTAT
>JBBRGK010000165.1:0-6745 GCA_038240805.1 Dehalococcoidia bacterium
AAGATCAGGAAGATCAGCATCACTCCGGCGGCGATCGAAAACAGCCCGAGCACGATAAAAATCGATGTCGCCACGCTGCCGATCGTGGCCGCCTGCCTGACTGCCTGCGCCTTATCAGTTCGCACGAGTGTGCCGATTCCGCGCGCCCCGGCTGCGTTCGCGGCGACGTACGTTTGGACGAAAGGGATTGTGTTGAACTGCGGGTCGGTCTTGAGCACGTTTTCAATCCGGCCACGCGCGGCATCGGCGTACTTCACTGCACCCCGTACGCCACCGCGCAGGGTGAAGCCGAGGAAATTGATCTGCCCGGTGTGGCCGGTGAGCGACGCAACCCGATCCAGCGGCATGGCAAGGCCGCCCGGATCGTTGGCGCCCGGCCCGAAGTTGCCCGAGGCAGCGGAAAGCAGGCTGCTGCGCAGGATGCCCGCCACGCGCAACGGCGTGGGCACCTGCGGATCGAAGTACACCTGCAGCACGTCGCCGGGTCGTGCGTCAACTTTGTCAGCCAGGGTGGAGTTGATCAGCACCTCGTCGGGAGCAAGCGATGCCAGACTCAGGTTCTGCCCGCCTTTGTTCGAGATCAGGCCGTGGACGCCGTCGATCGCCACCGGATCATTGCCCATCACGATCGCGTCGGGCTGGCCGAGGTTGGTGCGTGGATTGACGACCGGCGCCTGCTCCCGCAGGGCCGGCAACACGCCAATGATGTCGGGGTCGGATGAGAGCGCGTCGTGCAGCTTTGGCACAAAGGCGGCGTCCACGTATGGCGCCGGGCCGGCGGAACGCGACGAGCCACGCAGATTCGCGGTCAGGTCCAACGGTCCGAGCGCATCGTATGCGACCTTCGTGACCGAGTAATCCAGAGTGTCGCCAGTGGTGAAAGCGGCCGAGACGATCAGGGTGCTCAGCATGAGACCGAGCACGATAAGCACAGACTGAGCGCGGCGTCGGGGGATATTACGCACCCCGAAATAAAACATCAGCCGGGCACGCACCGCGATCCAGAGCACCCCTGCCAGGCAGATGCCCACCAGGATTAGTAGCGCGATCATGATCGAGGTCATCGAAATGCCGAACAAGGCGTTGATAATTTGTCTCCAACTCGTCGGCGACGGCGCGGACGGCTACCTCACCAGTTACGGGCGCGCGGAAGCGGCCACCAGACTGCCGCCGTTGCCCGACGTCCCTCTGCATTGTGCGTCAGCGGCGCGGACAGCCGAAATCTGCTCTTGAGTTACGGGCCTACGGGCCGGAACTTCGCCAGGCTGATCTCGGTCGAAATGTCCTCGAACGTGACTTCGACCGCCATGCCGACCTGGATCTGGTCGTTTGGGAGACCGACGATATTCGTGGTCATACGAGGCCCTTCCTCAAGCTCGACCACAGCGACGTTATATGGAATCTGGTCCTTAAAGCCCGGATGGTACACCTGATGCATCAGCCCGAATGTGTAGACCGTTCCGCGGCCGCACGCCTGCGCCCATGACGTACTGGTGCTCCAGCAGGCGTCACACCGATCCCGCGACGGATAGCGGTAGCGACCGCAGTCGTCGCAACGCATCAGCATCAGACGGTGCCCGTGCGCGCCCTCGAAGAACGGTGCGGACTCATCGTCCGGCCTCGGGATCGGCCTCGGGTATTCTTCGGTCATTCGGTAACTACCTCATCCTCAGTTCGCTCTGCTGCGTTCGCTGCGATCAGCCCTGGGTCGGGCTGAGGACCAGGCAGCCGTGATAGTTGAGGATGCCGCCGTTGCCCGTCACCAGTACGATCTCGTGGTCCTGGACCTGGCGTTCGCCGCCCTGGCCGCGTGTCTGGATCACTGCCTCCGAGAGCGGCGTCATGCCCCACATGTAGTAGCCGGAAAGCTGACCGCCGCCGGTGTTCGTCGGCAGGGCGCCACCAGGACCGAGCTTCCCATCAGCGACAAACGGTCCTCCCTCGCCTTTTTTGCAAAAGCCGTAGTCTTCGAGCGTTACCAGCACGGTGTAGGTGTAGCAGTCATAGATCTCGCAAACATCCACATCCTCGACGCCAATACCCGCCATGCGGAACGCAGACTCTTTGGCGATAGATGCGGCCGTATTGGTCTCCGGATTCCAGCCCGCGTGCGCAGTGTTGCCGTGGTGCCCCTGACCCATCCCCAGCACAAAGGCGGGCGGCTGTTTCAGGTCGCGGGCACGTTCCGCCGTGGTGACGATCACGGCGACCCCGCCATTTGTAACGAGGCAGCAGTCCAGCAGATGCAGCGGCTCCATGATCCAGCGTGAATTGTGGTAATCATCGAGCGAGAATGGTTCTCGCATTTGCGCTCGCGGGTTCATCGTTGCCCAGAGCCGTTCAGAGACGGCGATCTGACCGAGCTGGTCGTTCGTCGTGCCGTACAGGGCCATGTGCCGTCGAGCCGCGAGCGCGTAACCCGAGTTGGCGCCGTAGAGGCCGTACGCGGCGGACAGGCTCGCCATGCCGCCAGGTCTTCGGGCGGCGCCGCCGTAGGCCGCGCCTGCGGAGCCGCCGCCCTGCAGTGGGGCGTCTGCAAAAACGCAAACGACGTAGTTGGCCAGCCCGTGTACGACTGCGAACGATGCGTACTGGACCATCTGCGCCGCCGTTGAGCCAGCGGCGTTCATATGATTCAGTAGCCGCAGGTTGGTGAACCCGAGGTAGTTCATCAGTGCCAGCGAGAGTCCGCCGCCGGTGATCCCCGCGTTGATGAGCAGGCCGTCGATGTCACTTTTCTTGAGGCCGGCATCCTCGACAGCAAGCCGCACCGCTTCCCCGGCAAACCAGTTTGAGTCGTGGCCTGGGATGCGCCCCATCTCGGTGATGCCCAGCCCCGCGATTGCGGCTCGGCCTTTCATGCTCTCCATCAGGTTCTCCATCGCTGACCATTGCGTTTATTGCACAACAAGGACCCAGCGGGCGCCTCAGTAAATCACCTTGCTCACCAGAAGCTCGGCCAGCTTTTCGGACTCTATCGCCAGGAGGTCGTTCAAGATGTAGTCGTTGTGTTCCCCAAGTAGCGGCGCCGGGGAGCGCAGAACGCCCGGTGTCCCGTGCAGCCGCACCCCCGGTCCATCGTAAGCGTTGCGCCCTGCCTCGGGGTGATCGAGGTAGACGTAGTAACCACGCTCCTTGAGTTGCGGGTCGTGGTCGAGCACGTCTTCGGCTGTCTGTACGACACCAGCCGGCACGCCGTTCGCCTGAAGAGTCGCCGCAATATCTTCGGGCGGGAGCGTGCGCGTCCAGGAAGAGAGTCGGGCCTCAAGCTCGTCCTCGTGCTTCTTGCGGCCGAGCATCGTGCTGAATTCGTCCGCCTGCCCCCAGGCGGGGTCGCTCATGACGCGCTTGAGCGAATCCCACTGTTCGTCGCTAAACACCGCGATCACACACCAGCGATCCTCGCCCGCGCAGGGGAAAGCGCCGTGTGGCGCGGCGTACTCGATGCGGTTGCCATTGCGCTCGGGTACACGGCCATTCAGGTCGTAGTCCATCAGGAAAGGACCCAGACCGGCTACTGTGGACTCGATCTGCGCAAGTTCGATCTGCTGCCCTTCGCCGGTGCGGTCGCGATGGCGCAGTGCTGCCATAATCGCGATCACCGCATGGCCGGGATTCAACACGTAGTCCGGGTAGTTCGTGCCGATGCCGATCGGCTCCCGGTCGGGCCAGCCGGCGAGGTAGCTATAGCCGGTCAGCGGCGCCAGCACGCCGCCGAAGCCGAGGAAATCGCGATGGGGCCCCCAGTTGCCCTGCATCGGCATGTTGGCGTAGATGATGTCTGGCCGCACCTGCGCGACATCATCGTAGGTCAGCCCCCACTTTTCCATGATCCGCGGCGTGTAGTTCTCCAGCATCACGTCACAGGTCGTCAATAGCTCGAGTGCAACTTCCCGCGCCCGAGGCTCGTTCATACTGAGGGTGAAGCTGCGCTTGCCGGCGTTGAAGTTGTTGTAGTAGCCGCTGACGTTCGGCCCTTCTCTGCCGGGTGGCACCGGCATCGTGTTGCGCAGGCCGTCCATGTGGGACTCCGACTCGACGCGAATCACCTCTGCGCCGAACGTAGCCAGCGCCAGCCCCGCGATCGGACCAGCCCCGAACCAGCTAAAGTCCGCCACCCGGATCCCGGCTAGCGGCAGCGGCAGTCTCTCTTGCATCTAACACTCCCCTGGGTACCCGCATGAGGTCTGCGCTGTCAGGCGAACGTGCTAGATCACACCCGCCGACATGAGCACTTCGATCTGATCGCGGCGATAACCAAGCTCCTCTTCCCAGATCTCGATGTTGTGCTCGCCAATCAGTGGCGCGCGGCAGCGGATGCGCCACGGCGATCGACTGAGCCGGAACGGCGCCCCGGGGTACTCAATCGTCGCTGGGATTTCAGGATGCTCGACCGCCTGGAACCAGCCGCGCGCCCGCAGTTGTTTGTTCTCGACCAGATCCTTCGCCGAGTTCGCCGGGCCGATTAGCAGCCGGCGCTTCTGGCCCTCCTCATAGAGGAACTGCTTTGGGAACGCTGCGTAGAAGCGGACAAGGACCTCGTTGACGTGCGCAAACTTCACCTGCATTTCGGCCAGCTTTTCCGGCTCCGACCAGAGACGGGTCAGCTCGCGAAGGTTGATGTTGCCAAGCAGATCCTGCCAGTGTGCGTCCATGAGATCGCCGGCCATGCCGTGTTCGTCCATCCAGTTCGCCAGCACGGACCAGGGTGAGCCGAAGCCGGGAATGCCGATCATGGAGTAGACGTGACCGTCGGCGCAGGCGTAAGTGCTCACCCCCGGCAGAATTCCGGCGTTGCCCTGGCGCCGGCGCACCTCCCGCCGCATATCCCAGGTCTGCATGGCGGTTTCCTGCGCGAGCGACAGTGCCTCCTGCATCGAGACCTCTACCTGCTGACCGCGGCCGCTCCGTTCGGCCACCCGCAGCGCGAACAACACCCCCTGCGCCGCCTGAATGCCCGCCGATAGGTAGCCCTGCCGGCCGGGCGGCATCACCGGCGCCCGATCGGGATAGCCGGCCAGCGTCATGATCCCGCTCATCGCCACCCCGACCAGGTCCGGTGCAAGCCAGCTTGCGTGAGGACCGGTTTCGCCAAAGCCGGTGACGCTGGCCCAGACCAACGCCGGATTTTCAGGGGCGAAGCGGGCGTAGCCGACGCCAAGTTCGTCCATGCGCCCCGGTGGGCCGCCTGCGACCACAACCTGGGCAGTGGTCACCAGGCGCGCAAACAGCTCCCGGCCATCGATCGTGTCGAGGTCGCAGGTGACCGAGCGCCGGGAGGTCCCCAGGTACCAGAAGGCAAGCGAGGTCTCGCGTCCAGGCTCATCGTGATAGAAGGGCGGCAACTGGCGGGCGCTGATTCCCGTTGGCGGCTCGACCAGGATCACGTCGGCGCCGAGATCCGCCAGCAGCTTCGCGCCATATAGCCCGAGGGGATCACCGAGGTCCAGCACACGCACTCCGGTCAGGGGAGCGGGCAACTGCGCCGCGTTGCCGGTGTGTTCGACTGTTGCAGCGGTCATCGTGCTGTCTCCTGACGCCAATCTTTACGCGAGCTCACCGGGGTGTCAAACGTAGATCGTCCCCGTTTCGGGGTTGCCGACTTTCACATTGGATCTCACGCGGGTTCGCCCGTCGGAGGACCGGGGTCAGTCCCCGGCATCAGGATGTAAGCGAACGGCGTAGCGAGGATCAGCAGAATGCCGCCGGAGAATGCCGCCCCTTCCCTCCAACTGTTGCGGTAGGTAACCTGGGCGATCCAGGGCGTTGCGATCAGCAGCCCCGCCAGAGCGGAGAGAGCCGCAGCGCCGAGCGCGAGGCGAGGTGCGAGCCCCCTTCGAAACTCGTGCCAGGCAGCCGAGAGCACCGCAGCGCGGGTCAGCCCCAGAGC
This sequence comes from Dehalococcoidia bacterium, assembly GCA_038240805.1. Taxonomy (GTDB): domain Bacteria; phylum Chloroflexota; class Dehalococcoidia; order CAUJGQ01; family CAUJGQ01; genus JBBRGK01. The sequence continues at coordinate 5,891 of JBBRGK010000165.1, forward strand.
GAGGAGCAAAAGGGACGCCTGCCAGAGGTGCGTGAGGTTGGGAAGACCGAGCAGCAGCAGCAGGCCGGACCAGAGGCAGCCCGTAACAGCGGCCCTGCGCTCTCCCATGCGATCGACGAAGTCACGCATCCACCAGATCGAAAAGGCCGTGATACCGAGTGAAGCGAGGCCCGCCGTGGTCATTAACGCCGCCGGCCAGTGAAACTCTGCCTTGAGCGGGCTATAGAGCGGCCGCCCTGACCATACTGTGGCTGCGGAGGTGAGCGCGAGGCAGAACGACGCCGTGATGCCGGGAACGACCCGGCCGCGCCAGGCGCGGTTCACATCAGGCCGGGGAGGGCGAGCTGGGTGGGTCGATTGAGAGCGTAGGCCGCGATGCCGCGGCGCTGGAGATCGGCGGCGAACTCCTGCACGAAGCCGTGCACTGTGTACACCTCGCGGGCGCCGACAAGCTCCACATACCGCAATAGGTCGTCGTATCCGCAATGGTCGGAAAGAGCGAATGCGGCATCTGAGCGGTAGCGATAGCGAGCCCCCGAATCCATCGCCCACCCCGATAGCATGGCAGTGCGCGTTTTGCCGATATCAGCGAGAGCGGTTCCGCGAACGTGCGGCGGACAGATCACAACAGTGCGGGCGGCCGGTCGCCCGCGCAGTTCGGTACAGTCAGGCATGTCGACGCCGTGCTGCTGGTACACGCCGCAGAGCTTCAACATGGACTCGTGTGCGACCACTTTCATGCCGTGCTTCTGAAGGATCATGATCGCTTCCTGCGCCTTGCCCAGCGAATACGCGAGGAGCACTGGCGTCTCGTCCCGAGAAAACGCCCGCTCACAGAAGTCAACGATCCCGGCT
>JBBRGK010000166.1:0-6744 GCA_038240805.1 Dehalococcoidia bacterium
CTCTATTCTCCATTTGCTCCACATAAGCAAAGACAGATGCAGGGCGTCGGACCTCTTCCGGGGATGGCCGCGAGCGTGTGCTTATACGGTGCGCCTGCGGGCAACGTCGGCCATTCAGGGACTAGCGGCGGGTTCGGCGGACACATCCGCTTCCGCGCTGGCGAGTATCTCCCGTATCTCCGCCACCACCGCGAGCCCAGGCTCAATGGACGCATCGGCCGAGAGCGCCGCACCCTCGGCCCATGCTGCGGTGAACGCCGCCTCGCCCAGCGCGGCGCGTATCCGCTCCACGAGTGCCTGCTGCTCCTCTGACGAGTCGAGCACCTCAGCAGCGAATTCCCGCCTCTGCACGTCGGCGGCAGCCAACAGGCGGACGCTTGCAATAAGCAGACCAGACCGCTCCGCTGCCCGGGCGAGCACGGTCAAGACCGGGGCGAGATACCGCGAAGGGCCGACCCTGCGCTGCACATTGAGGCTCTCGGCGCAGGTTGCCACCGCCGCCTGGGTGTCCCCCTCTCGCAGCAGCACCCGTGCGAGGCTGGCGAGACAGACCAGGCTGATAGAACTCCCCTCGCCTGTTGCTGCGACCGCACTTTGAAGTGCATCCTGCAGGAACACGCGAGCCTGCGCATAGTCGCCATGCGCCTGCGTAAGCTGTGCCTCACCCACCAGGCCGAAGGTCGAGCGGGACGCAGCCTCGAGGGCCCGATTTTCCACGACAAGGCGTTCGGCAGTCGGGATATCATCGCGGGCTATCGCCGCTCGGATGAGGAAGTTCTGCATGAGCGCTGACAGGAGGGCATCGCCCGCTTCGAGATAGAGGCTGAGCGCTTCTTCGGCTGGCGAGACTGAAGCCTGATACATCCCCTGAGTAGTACGCTGATACGCAAGGGAGTGCAGTGCCTGGACCAGGCCGCGGACATCACCGAACTGGCGGCTTAGCCCAACTGCTTCCTCAAGCTCAGCCGTAGCTCGCGTCTGTTCCTCGACGGAGAGCCAGTCACGCGGCGGCTGTGCCAGGAGCCGTGCCCGCAGAATGCCTGGCAGCTCGGCCTCCGGCAGGCCCAGCAGGCGCCGGCGCCACTCATCCTGTTCGTTCGCGTGCCCGCGGTTGAACATGTACCAGCGCAGGTCCCAGAGCAGGTGCACGCCAGGCGCCAGTTCCGCCCGCTCGACACACCAGCCCAGCACCGCCCGCGCGTTATCAAGCTCCAGATCCAGCCGAGCCCAATCGGCCGCAGCCCGCTTTACGAGCTGTGCCGCATCCAGCCGCGCCCAATCGGACGCAGTCTGTGCGAACTGGAGTATCTGTACCGCCAGCTGCTGGCGTACTGAGTCTGCTTCGCCGCTTGTCTCAAGCTTCTCAAGCGCGAACTCGCGGATCGTCTCCAGCATCCGGTAGCGAGGTTCGCACCCTCCGCTATGTTCCAGTCGCAACAGGCTCTTCTCGACGAGGGAGCTCACACCGTCTACGAGATCAAGACCGAGGTCCCCGTCTGCGTCGCACACCGCCGCAGCCAGCTGCAGGGTGCAGCCGCCGGCAAACACGGCCAGCCGCCGAAACAGCCGCTGGTCCTGCGGCTCCAGCAAGACGTAGCTCCAGTCGATGGCGTTACGCAGCGTCTGCTGACGGGCCGGGGCGTCACGGGCGCCGCCGCTCAGCACCGGCAATCGTTCCTGCAACTGTGTAAGCAGCGCCTCCGGCGGCAGCGCCCGCACCCGCGCTGCCGCAAGTTCAATCGCCAATGGCAACCCATCCAGCCGCGCACAAATGGCCGCCACAGCCTCCACATTCCCATCGTTGAGCGCAAAGTCTGCCCGCACGTCGCCGGCTCGCGCGACGAACAGCGCCACCGCCGGGTTGTCTGCCACCACTACGGTGGTCACGGTCGCCGTGTTCGGCAGCGGCAGCGGCAGGACGGCATATTCGCGCTCGCCCCGGATGCGCAGCGGTGCTCGGCTGGTGACCAGCAGGGCGACGTCAGGCGCGGCCTGGAGAAGAGTGCTTGCAATGTCCGCCGCGGCTAATAGGTGTTCGTAGTTGTCCAGCACCAGGAGCACCCGTTGGTCGCGCAGAAACCGGACGACGCTCTCCACGAGCGGCAGGTTCGGCGATCCCTGGATCCCCAAGGTTCGGGCAATAGCGGAGACGACGAGCGTCGGGTCCCGAAGCGGCGCCAGGTCAACGAAGAAGACGCCATCAGAGAAGGCGGCAGCCTGGTCGGCGGCAGCTTCGAGCGCCAGCCGCGTCTTACCAGTGCCGCCCGGTCCGGTCAGCGTCAACAGGCGCACCGTGCCGAGCAGCGCCCGCAGCTCGCTAAGCTCTCGCTCGCGTCCGACAAAGCTCGTTAGCGCAACCGGCAGGCTCGCAGGCTGCGGCGCAGGCTCTTCTGAGCGAACTGCGGCTGCGGCTGGTGTTCCGAGCCGTGCCCTGGCAAGCAGGTCCTGGAGCCACGCTGCTGTCGGCGCGAACCCCGCCAGCGGACCATGGTCGTAGCTGCGGAAGGCGCCGGTCTCCTGGCAGAGGGCAACGAACGCTGCTTCAGCGGCCGCGTCCGGTACCACTGTGCCGCGCTCCCAGCGCTGCACAGTCCGTGCACTGTAGCCGAGGCGAGCCGCCCAGCCCTCCTGGGTGATGCCGCGTGCCTCTCGCAGGGCTCGCAGTACCGCCGGCCACGCCGGCAGTGAGCCAGTCTCAGCCGGGGAGGCGGCTCGACGGGGCGTGTCGTCTTGCTGGCGGGAAGCTGTCAGTTCGCTGTCAGGCATCTGGCGCCTCGCGTGGCCGAATCGGTCCTACGGTGAGTGCACGCCGCCAGAGTACCAGCTTTTTGGTCACGATCACGCGGCGGATTCGGACAGGAGGACGGTAATGACCACGTATTCGGGTATGCCAAAGGTTGCTCATCGGCGACGGCTGTTGCTCGCAGTCTGCGGCGCCACTATGGCGCTGTCGGTGGCAAGCGGAATCGGTGTCTGGCGGCTGACGCTACACGAGCAGGGCAGGACGGTCACGCAGAGTCATGCGGTTACGGAACCGGCAGCGGCACCGGCAGCGGCACCGGCAGCGGTCCGCGCCAGCGATCGGTCGATAGCAGTCCGTGCCAGCGATCGGCCGGCCCTGATCGCCGTCAGCTCGGCTGCCGCGCCAGAGGATGTGGCCACTGCACTGCAGCAGATGAATGCATTTCTTGCGCCCAACGGGATCGGGCCGCTGACAACCCTGACCCTGCCGGCCGCTGCTGGGGCATCGAGCATCGAGGCGGGCCTTGCCTTGCAGCAGATGAACGCTTTTCTGGCGGCGAACGGTCTCGCGCCCGTGAGCGCGGAGACAGCGGCGCTGGCTGCCGCAGATGATACGGTCGCGCTCAACCAGGCACTGCAGCAGATGAACGCCTTCCTGGCGCCATCTGGACTGCCGCCGGTCACGGCGGTGGCTCTCTCCTCGGCCTTCATCTCGACCCGGTAAGTGCTCCGACAGCGGCGGCACTCTCTCCAATCCCAGCCACAGCAGACCTGCTGCTTGCTGGAGAGAGTGTCGTCGCTGCCCCACGGCTGCCTCCTCGCGGTATAGTGCGTCATGCGTGGAGATGCCGAAAGTAACGCGAGGAGAGCACAATATGAACGCAGCCGAGAACTACACGGACCGGGTAGACAACGCCCTTGCCCAGCGGACGCGGCTGCGAGGTGAGCCTCCGGCCGGGGATCTCTTCGCCGGTCTGCCACCGAACTCTCCGCTCCTGCAAACCGACCCGCGCCGGCCGATCGAAGGCAACCTGGCGATCCTTGCCGCCTACCTGAAGCCGGCGAACACCATCCTCGATGTCGGCGGCGGGGCAGGCCGGATCTGTCTGCCGCTGGCGCTGCGCTGCAAGGAGGTCGTGAACGTCGATCCTTCCGCCGCGATGGGGCAAGGGTTCGTCGCCAATGCGGCGGGTGCCGGGATCACGAACGTGCGTTTCATTGAGGGCGACTGGCTGGCGACCGACGTGCCACGCGCCGACCTGGTGCTCGTCAACCACGTCACCTACTTCGTCCGCGAGATCGTTCCCTTCATTAAGAAGCTGCAGGCCACCGCACGCGAGCGGGTGATCATCACGGTCAACAGCCCGCCGCCGCCTGCCTGGAACGCGGTGCTGTTCAACCGCGTCCACCGTGAAGCTGAGGCTCTGGTCCCCGGCTATCTTGAGCTGCTGGCGGTGCTGCTGGAGCTTGGCATTGTGCCGGAGGTGCGGATGTTGGCCGAGCAGACCGGCATTTTCCCCCTGTTGGCAACCCGAGAGGCGGCCGTGGCGCAGGCGCAGCGGGCATTGAACGATCAGTGGGCGTTCTGGCCACCGACGCCGCAGCTCGCCGCTCGCACCAACGCCCTGCTGGAATCGGAGTTCGATCAGCTCTTCGACCAGACGGCAGACGGCTTCGTGCCGCGCTGGCTGGACCGCGGCCGCGAGGTGCTGCTCACCTGGAGGGTGGGAGGCTGATTCCGGCTGGGAGTCCACAACCCCGTCGAGGTATGGCCGCCAGTGCGGAACTACTTGCAGGCAGCGAGCCGCCGTTGCGACGACGAGGCCGGGATGCGGCAAGCCGATCGGCAGGCGAGGCCGGCGGCTCGCCCCGGACGCTCGTTCTGGCAGATGTCCCTCGTTGAGTTCAGCCTGCCCGGCGGAGGACGGAGCAGAGGGCAACGGGGGCGCGTAGGTAGAATTTCGGATCACGGATCGGATCACGGTTTATCAACCGCGCGGCTGCGTAACAGGGATATTGTTTCTGCTCGGGCATCCGGGTGCGGCGTCAAATACTGGCGGACGCAGCAGCCCGCATCAAAGCGGCGCAAGCGCTTCGCGAGGAGCTGATCAAGCAATTACGCGACTAGCAGGAGTACGGTTGCACCAGTTCAAAGCCAACCGGACCCTGTGCGCGGAAGTAGCCAATGACGGAACTCGCTGCATTGGCGAAGGGTCAAGCGGTCCGCCTGCGTGAACGGCCCGAAAAGCATGGCTGAGTTCTCGGGTACGACGAGAAGCAGCGACTATGTTTGACAACCCGAAAGGCTCTTGCTCAGTTTCGATGATAGCGCGGATGCCTGCGGCAGGCGCGGCAGCGGTGCTCCCACACGTGTACCGCGCCCCCCGGAACGCGTCCAGCGACGCGCGGCAAAGTGCCGGCCAGCGCAGCCGTCCCAGCGGCTGGAGCAAACGTGAGCACGAGCGAAATCACGGCGAAGTCAGCGCTGGGCTGACACCCGCCTCCCTGCACAGCAAATTCGTGGCCGTGGTGGCATCCCATACTTCCAGGGGCTAGCGCCTCACCGCTAGCAATCTGACGATGCAGAGCCACGCAGAGGATTTTGAGACTGCGCCACAGCTGCTCCAGAAACGCGGGTACTGATACATCCCTCGACTACGCTGTCATTTGCTCGTTATTGACGTGGCGGCGGAGGGCGAGACTGGCCTGGTCTAATCCGAGCCTGGCTACGGACAGCGCCTGAGGATCCTGGCCCGCTGCGCACAGTAACGCGTGTGCCGGCACAGGGACGGGGATAGTCAGTCGTTGAGGAACGCTTCGCGGTGAGGTCGGCGCGTGCCATCCTGACCCGGCAAGAGCAGGTACACCGCCACGGCGAGCAGCGTCGCCACCAGCGGCACGGCGCTCGGTGCATCCTCGCCCAATCGCCCACCAAACGCCGCCTGCTCCAGACCGAATTTCAGCAGCAGCGCGACGCCAATACCGACAAGGTATGCCACCCCACACGCGAGCCGCAGTCGCAGCGGGAAGAAGTCAGCCCCTACCGCTCCCTGCCTACCTCTGCGCCGCCGAGCGAGCAGGTAGCTCCAGAGCACAGCGAGGCCGATGAGCCCAAGCGCAAGCCAGGAGGCCGATTCGACAAAGTGGACGAAGAAGAAGTAGTCCAGCGCCAGGGCGCCTGCGATGCCCAGCAGACCGGGCGCGAGGCTCCGGCGGAGGAGCTGCAGACAGAGCACGGCACACAGTGGAAGCTCGAGGTACGGTGCGATGCGATTGACCGTTGACTCGTAATCGTGGGCAAGCTGCGCGAGGCCAAGATGCGGCAGGAACGTATCGGTGAGGAAGCGACAGAGCACGAAGCCAACCGCCAGCCAGACGAAGGTCAGTCCTTCGGGAAAGCGTTCGCGCCACGTCGTGGACGGCGGCACAGACGCGGGGTCGCTGTGGCGCGGGACCGCTGCGCGAATCACATAGCACCTCTTGACGACTGCAAACGGAGGTTGCGGCTCTTGCTAGCGTGGCAGCGCTGCGGTCGGGCGACTATCGGTTTTGTCACAGCCCGCGTTGCTGGCGCCGGGAGCGCAATCAGAAAGGGCCACTCACAAAGGACGGGCAGCCGTCCTAATGGCTTCTCCGGCGCCGCGCCCCGCATCGGAAGTGAGCAAGAGCCCCAAAAGGGACCCACTCCGACTGATACAGGGTAGGTTGGCTGAGCGGTGCCGCCGTCGATCGGCTCCACTCCTGGTAATCGCGGCTGCGGCCAAACAGTACGCCGGCATGGGCAGCGGCCTTCGGGTCCAAACCGTGCTGGCGTACCCCGAGTTCTGTACTGGATCGCGGTTGTCCGCGAGAGTGCGCCGCGTGGTAGGCTGCATCCAACCGCAGCACGAGGACGACAGCATGCCAGGCATTCCCGTCGGATTCCAGCGCGCGCAATCGCCGGCCCCGCGGACAAGGGCTTTGAGCGCCCCGGTCCGCTGGCTGGCCGTGTTCTTGCTGGCA
>JBBRGK010000167.1:0-6723 GCA_038240805.1 Dehalococcoidia bacterium
TGGCTGGGGAGCATCAATCTGGCCGGCGACGGGCAGGCCGACCGTAAGAACCACGGCGGCGTGGACAAGGCGGTGCTGGTCTATGCCGCGTCGCACTACGCTGCCTGGCGTGAGGAACTTGGGGCACCGGGCCTCCCCCACGGCGCCTTTGGCGAGAACTTCACCGTCTCCGGGCTGGATGAGGCATCGGTCTGCGTCGGTGACCGCTACGCAATCGGCGCAGCAGAGGTGGAAGTCTCTCAACCGCGCCAGCCCTGCTGGAAGATCGCGGCACGCTGGCAGGTGAACGACCTCACCGCGAGGGTAGAAGCGAGCGGACGGACCGGCTGGTACGTGCGGGTCCTTGCTGAAGGCATGGTCGAAGCGAACGACGAAGTGCTGCTGCTTGATCGGCCCAACCCGGGCTGGACCGTTGCACGGGCCACATCCGTCATACGCCGTCACCACGACGATGCTGCGGCGGAGCTTGCGGCGGTGCCGGGGCTGAACGCCGCGTGGCGAGAACGGTTACTTCGCATCGCGGCCGGACGGCTCTAGCTGCCGGCAGCCGGCCCCATGCAAATGCGAGGATGGGCTGCTACTATAAAATGGATGGATGACAGAGAGATAATCCGTCGTGCGCAGGCCGGCGACAAACTGGCCTTTGGCGCTCTCTTCGACGCCTATTATCCGTGCGTCTACCACTATCTGCACGCGCGGCTCGGCGGCGCCCCCGAGGCCGAGGATCTCTGTCAGGAAGTCTTTCTGACCGTGCTTGGCTCGATCGATGAGTACCCCGGCGACGGCAAGCTCGGCTTCGATGAATGGCTGCTGCGGGTGGCAAACCGGCTCGCTTCTGAGCACTACCGCAGCCGCACCCGGCGGCGCCGTGCGGCGCCCGCAGTAACATCAAACCAGGAAAGCACATTGCCACGCCTGAACCCGGCCGCGATCGCGGTTCTATCCGACCAGCAGCGTCAGATTGTGGCCCACCGTTATCAGGCGGGACTCAGTGTCGAGCAAACGGCGGCGGTGCTCCGGCTCGATAGCCTGATGGTGCAGCATATCGAGCGGGCAGCGCTGCAGACGTGGGTGCAGTATGCGCCACCAGTCCGCGATGCCCCCGACCACGGTTAATCCCTCAGTGCAGTATGCCGTTCGTTTCAATCGCAGTCTGGACTCCACCGGCCCCGATGCGGTGCTGATCACGGCGGACCACTTCACCGAGAGCTATCGCGAAGGCCAGTTAACCGCGTACCAGTTCCTTGATTCCGAGGGACGGCAGGTCGCGCTCGTGCGGGCGGCGCAGGTGCTCTATATCGCGATCGCCGGCTGTGTGCAGGAGCCCCAGTCCGACCTCGATCGCGGCTGGATCGCCGGTGACACTTCTGGCGAAACGCCGGCCACGCCGCAGCCGGCGGACTGAGTGTGTTCCCTACGCGGTTGCGGCAGCACGCACCGGCAGGGGGTTGGCGGCTCGCCAGGCGTGATAGTAGCTGCGTGGCAGCGCACTGCTGCGGCGTAGCTCCCAGAGGCGGCGGAAGGCGTAACGCACTCCGTCCACAAATTCGTCCTGGCCATTGTCGTTGTGCAACACCAGGTCCACCGCTTTCGCGCGCTGCTTCCATGGACGCTGGCTGGCCAGCCGCTGCCGGGATTCTGCCTCGCTGAAGCTGTTGCGAGCCATCAGCCGCCGGAGCGCCGTTTCATCGCTGCAGGCAACCAGCCAGGACGCATCGCACCAGCCGGCATATCCCGGCTCGATCAGGTTCACGGCCTCCATCACGCCGGTGCCGTCCTCAGGAAGCGTGCGCCGCCAGTCGTCGATCTGCTGGCGGATCAGGCCGCTGATATCGCCCATCGCGGTGGTCAGGGCGCGCATCTTCTCCGGATTGCCGAACACCTTGCTGCCCAGCACCTTGCGGTCGACTGAGCCGTCTTCGCCAACAACGTCTTCGCCGAAGGCGGCCACTACCCGGTCGAAGCCGGGCGTGCCGGGATCGTACAGGTGATGGACCAGCCGGTCCGCATCACAGTGAACGGCTCCAAGCTCCACCAGCGTGCGGCAGACCAGGCTCTTGCCGGCGGCGATCGAGCCGGTGACACCGATGATCAGCGGCATTGCGAAACCTCCATGCGTCTCGCTTCACTGTACCGTGCAGGTTCGTCTGGCGGCGTGGCGATTATGACGAGGACTGTTCGGACTTCTGAGGAGACAGCAGCGGCTAGCGCGGCAGGAGAAGCCCGACGGCAAGACCCGCAGCGAGCAGCGCCCCGAACCGCATGTGGAGCTGCGCCGTACGGAACAGCAGCAGGTTCAACTTGCGAGGCTCGCTCGTCCGTGCGGTAAAGCGGATCGCCTTGATCGCGGCGGGCAGCGTTACCAATGCGATCAGCACCGGCCATGGCGCGACCCGACCGGCGACCATGGCTATAAGCGCGGCGTAGGTTGCGCCGATCAACAGGTAGTACTCCCAGTTTGCACGCCGGCGCCCGATGATCGTCGCCAGCGTGCGTTTGCCATGCAGGCGGTCATCGTCGATGTCACGCAGGTTGTTCGCATGCAGAATGGCCGTAACGAGGAACGCGATCGGCAGCGCGACGATGAACGGCGTCCAGGCCCACTGCTTGACCTGGACGTAGTAGGCGCCCATGACCATCACGGGACCCATGAAGCAGAAGACGGTGATCTCACCCAGCCCGATGTAGGCCAGCGAAACCGGGGCGCCGGTATAGAAGAAGCCGGCAGCGACGCTCGCCAGACCGAGCCAGAGCAGCGGCAATCCCACGAAGCCGACCAGAACGAGCCCGCAAACAGCGCCACCAACAAAGCAGGCGATCCCAAACGACAGCACCTGTCGAGGACGCATCAGGCCGCGCTGGATCATCTTGCTCGGCCCCTGCGACTCTGGCCCGTCCACGCCTTTGACGTGGTCGTAGTAGTCGTTGACCAGATTCGTGCCTGCATGGATGAGCAGTGAGCCGGCCAGCGTCAGCAGGAAAAACAGCGGGTTGAAGTGCTTGTACGCGGCTACGAGTGTGCCGGCAACGACGGGCACAACGGAGGCCGTGAAGGAAAACGGCCGCGTCGCCTGGTAGTAGAGTTTGGCATTCGTGGACATCAGCGGCTCCGTCGGGGCTGCACCGAAACCGGCAGCACCCGGAGACAGCATAAGAAACGCAAGCAGTTTGAAGCGAGACTGCCGGACATGATACTCTTTAGACCCAGAACGTGAACCTATCTCTCGGGGGGCAGGGTGCCGGAACGAACCTGGCAGGGCCAGTTCAACATCATCGCGGGCCAGGCACAGCAAGATGGCCCGTACGCAGACGCCATCACCAACCGCAGCGCTGCCGAATCCTCCGCCGATCTCTTCGTTACCCTTCAACCGATGCGTACCGACACGGACCAGTTGTGTGGCGAGGTCGTGCAGACGATCAGCCGTATTTTTGGGCGTGCGCAGTACTCGATTACCGGCAACCTTCTGCTGGCGCTCGGCAAGGCACACCAGCACCTGCGTGAGTGGAACCGTGCCAGCCTGGCCGAGCACCGCAACAGCATCGGCGTATCCTGCGCCGTGATCGTTGGCGACGACGGCTATCTTGCCCAGGCAGGAGAAAGCGCCGCCTTTCTGCGCCACAACGGCCTCGTGCAGAGATTCGAGCCGCTTGAGAAGGAAGCGCGTGCTCCCCTCGGCAGCCTCGCTGAAGGCCAGTCTCTTTCGCCGTGGTTCCACAGCTTTAAGCTCGAACAGGGCGATACGTTGCTGCTCCTGAGCGGCAACCTCGCTGCTCGTCTCGACACTCCCTCGATCGATGGTTGCCTGGTGCTGGAGCCAGACGATGCTCTGGCGGCACTATTTCGGCTGGCACGTCCTGATCAGGACTGCGGCGCTGTACTGGTGCGAATCCTCGAAAACCTCGCCATTGAGCCGGATGACGAGGGCGACGAAGAGCAGCCGTTGAGCATCGCCCGGCGGCGGTCGACGACGGCGATGATCGAGTCGCTACGGAGCCGGCGGCACGATGACATCGACCAGCCGCTGTCGGAACCGCCGCTGCGGCCCGATCGGACCGGCCGCCGGCCTCCGTCTCCGCTGGGCCGCAGCGGTATCGATCCCGCGCGCATGGCGCATCCCGATGCCGGCAAAGGCGTGCTGCGCGTATTTGGCTACGAGATCCCACGGGCGCCCTTCTCCGGACCGGCGCATGCGCTGCCCACAGCAGATGCGGTGCTTGCCGCTGCGCAGGAAATGCCGCGCACCTCTCTGCGGGTGCGTGCCGACCACCCCGGCTTTCGTAACGCTTTCCACCGGCTGGACAGCGGCCGGCGCAGCACCAAGCCGTTCGTGGGTGGCGGCGTTGCCGTGATCGCGATCGCTCTGGTGTTCTGGTTCGGCCTGCCGGCCTTGATGAACACCGGCCGCACGCAGCGGTTCCAGACGCTGGTGCAGTCGGCCCAGACGGAAATTACATCGGCGCAAACGGAGGTCGACCTGAGCAAACGGCGAGAGCTGCTGAATCAGGCCGTCTCGAATATCGACGAGGCGCGCCGGCTCAAACCCCAGGACCAGGCGGTGCAGGGCGAATCAGCGACCGCTCAGGACGCGCTGAGCGTCCTCGACGCGGTCTACACGCTGCCAGACGTGCCGGTGCTCGCCGACCTTGCTGCGGCGGGCCTGAGTCCGTCGTCTGCTGTCGAGGTCGCTGCCGGTGACCGCTACTACGTGCTCGATTTCGCTGCCGGCAAGGTTTTCGCCGCCCCGCGTGACGGCTCGGGTCCACCGGAAGTCGTGTATGAGGATGGCAGCGATATCGACGGTGTTCACGCCGGCAAGGCGCACCACATCGCCTGGCAGACGCCCGAGTCGGCTGGAGCCAGCGGCACACTGCTGATTCTCGATGCCGGGCGCCACCTGTTTGGGCTCTCGCGCAACGATCTCCGCGCGATTCCCCTGCGTGGCGTCGAGCAGTGGCGTCAGGACACGGCGATGGCGCTGTCAGGGACGACGCTCTACGTCCTCGACGCTCCGGCGGGGCTGGTCTGGCGGTATGCCGGTTCGGCCGCCGGGTTCGACAACGATCCGGCGCCCGCCGTTGCACGGCAGGACATTCGCGATGCGAGCGGTATCTCCGTGGTGAGCGGCATCTTCCTGACCGGCCAGGATACACGCATCCGCCGCTTCCTGGACGGGCAGGAGACCTCGTTCAAGCTCGCTGGCATCGATAAGCAGCCCGCAGCGCCGCAGGCGCCTCTCTACGATCCGGCGACCAGCTCGCTCTATATCAGTGATCGGGGCAACAGCCGCATTGTCGTGCTGGAAGGCGACGGCCGGTTCAAGCGGCAGCTGGTGAACGCCCGGCTCGCCGGATTACGCGGCACGGCGGTGGACACGGGTCAGGGCCGGCTCGTTGGCGTGATCGGCCAGGCGCTCGTCGCGATTCCACTGCCGAAATAAGGGTCTATCATGCCGGCTTCTGAGCCACCGGCGCCGGAGCCGATACCTGTCGCACCCGCACCGGAGCGCCGTCCTCCCGGCCTCTGGGCTCTAACACGTGCCTTCGGTACGGTTGGCGCCACCAGCATGGGTGGAGGCCGCTTCACGTTCTTCTACCAGGAGTTCGTGCGGCGGCGGCGCTGGCTTACGGAGCCGGAGATCCTTGAGGTCTTTGGCGTCAGTCAGATCTTGCCGGGACCAAACATTGGCAATTTTGCTGTGGTGCTCGGCCAGCGTCTGCGGGGCGTCCGGGGAGCGCTGCTGGCGCTGCTGGCGCTGCTATTGCCCGGGGCGGTGATGATGCTGGTGCTCAGCATCCTCTACTTTTCCCGCGGTGAGGTGCCAGCGCTTGCCTCGATTCTGCGCGGCGTTGCGGCGGCGGCGGCGGGTATGACCCTCGCGACGGCTTTGCAGATCGGCTACAGCATGGCGCGGTCGGTGCGCGGCGTCGTGATTGCCCTGCTTGCCGCTGGCGGCATAGTGTTTCTGCACTTGCCGATCGTGCTGGCGATTCTCGTCCTCGGCGCAATCGGGATCTTTCTCTCGCGCCCACGTGGCGAGGGCCGTCCGCGCATTGGTGACGCAGGACGTAAGCATCCGGATGCAGCAGAAATTCCGCCGGCTGCGGCTGACGGGGCGGCGCAGCCCGGTGAAAGCGAGTGAGTGCCGCTCGTCTGCTGCGTGACCGCCATGCATGACGTGGTGGACCTCGTCGTACTGTTCCTGCGCCTCAGCTTCGTCGCATTTGGCGGCGGTGTAGCAATTCTGCCGGAACTGCAGCGGGTGGTAGTCGAGCAGCATCACTGGCTGACGGCGCAGCAGTTTGCAAGCAGTTACGCCCTGGGCCAGCTCACGCCCGGTCCGGGCATGTTGATGGTGATCGCGATCGGGTATAAAGTCGCAGGATTTCCCGGTGCGCTGGCGTCGATGGTCGCTATGTTCCTGCCCGTGGGGACGGTCGCGTTCATCGCCGGGCGGCAGCTGGACAAAATTGATCAGTCGCCCTGGCGCGGCTCGATCCAGCGCGGCATGGCGCCCGTCACTGTGGGACTGGTGCTTGCAGGCAGCTTTACGCTCACACGAGCGGCAGTCGTCGACGCCGCCACTGCGGCCGTAATGGTTGTGGCAACGTTGATGTTGCTCAGCCGGCGGGTTCATCCGGCGCTAATCGTCATGGCCGGCGGTGCGGCAGGCTGGTTGTGGTATCGCTGATCCGGCTCGTCGGGCTCATTGGGCCCGGCTCTGC
>JBBRGK010000168.1:0-6718 GCA_038240805.1 Dehalococcoidia bacterium
TAATCGCTGTTACAATGAACCGTACGATGCGATCACAACACGCCCCACGCTACCCCCTTTTCTCTAGCCTGACCAGCAAGGGTCAGGTCACGATTCCGGTCGAGATTCGCCGGATCCTGGGCCTCAATCGTGGTGACAAAATCACCTTTGTCCATGAGGGTGATACCGTCATCCTAAAGCCGGCGCAGAGCATCACCGAGCGGACTGCGGGCATTCTGGCCAAATACCGGTGCGAGCCACCGCTGTCACCCGCCGAAGAGCGAGCAGCCGCGGAACTCGCCTGGGCTGAGGATGCCATGCGCCGATCGGGGAGCTAAATGGCTGTCCCGTCGCTGATGGACACCAATGTCATCCTCCGTCACATTCTTGATGACCACGCTGACCACTCACCGCGTGCCCATGCGTTCGTGGCCCGCATCGAACGCGGAGAGGAGGCTGTCCACACGGCGGACACAGTCGTCTTTGAGGCTGTGTTCACACTCGAAAAGCTCTACCGCATTCCCCGTCCGGCCATTCGAGAAGCACTGCTCCTCGTCCTGGCTCTGCCGGGCATTATCCTGCCAGGCAAGTCACAGTTCCGTCGCGTCTTCGACCTTTACGTCGCCCATCCAGGTATCTCGTTTGCCGACTGCTACCATGCCGTTCTAGCAACCCGGCTCGGTCTCACCGAAGTGCTGACCTTCGACCGTGACTTCGACCGCCTGCCGGGCATCACCCGGCGTGAGCCATAGTAGGCCGTGTGGCCTGCGGTGACTCACCGAGTGCGCCCGGTCCGGCCATGCATCCTATTTACGGATTGGCGTGTGGTTTACTCTCGACCGGTGCCGGAGGCGGCGCGATTGACGCTGCCTGACGCCCCAGCGGATGAAGCATACGCCGGGGCGGTTTGATCCCGCTGCGCCTTTGCAGGTAAAAGGCCGCCCGGATGGTGATCGCGGCGAGCAGGAAGAGGATCACCACCGAGAGACCGAGATCAACGGCCGTGATGCCCGGTACGTTCGTTCCAAGCAGGATCGAGCGAATGCCCCATACACCAAGTACCAGTGCGCCGGAATTGATCACGAGCTGATCGAGCGGTCGCATAAACACCGCGTACGCCGCCGCAGCGGTGACAAGCAGCACCAACAACACGGTGAGCACTTTCAGGTAGAGTGGACGGCTAAAAGTCAGCGTATTGACGGTCACGTACTGGTAGAGATCGCCATCCGAGTTGACGCTTGCCGGCGAGAGTGCCAGCGGCGTCGAGATCTCCTGTCGCGGCGCCTGCATATGCAGGCTCAGAAAGAGATGTCCACTGGCATCGGCAGCACTCATTGAGTCTATGCGCCCGTCACTGTACACCCGCTGGATCACTGTACCGATCGTCAGACGAAACGTGTCGAACGGGTAGCGGATCGGCTCGCCAGAAACGGGGAGCTTAATCTCCTTCGTCACTTCGATCGGCTGACTCGGGAAGGTCACCGCCTCGCTGGGCGGCAACCCTTCGCCGTCCTCATTCACCGGCGGCACGGAGACAAACAGCACCCGATCGCCATGGTCGCAGGGAGCAGGACAGATGTGATGGCCGGAGACGCGGATAGTCGCCGTGCGTCCCCACTCATCGAAGCCGATGATGTCAAGGTGCAGCCGCGAATGAGACGGAGCCGGGGTCACTCCCGAAATGAGCTGGTAAATGTGGTCCGATTGCGGTGCGGTGATATCGCTAAAAACGCTTGTGATCGCAAAAGGCAGCAGCGCCAGGACAAAGAGCGAGAAAAAGGCCACAAAGGTGAAGGCCACCCTGTGGCGCATCAGCGTCCCTTCGACCTCGCCCGTCACATCAGCCATCGTGTGCTCCAGCCGCCGCCCTGGCCCAGACCGGCGCCACGCCGATGAGCCAGTGGGTAAGTGGGCTAGTGTGGTAGATTCCTCACTGCAGGGTATGCGACGGAGCCGGGCAGGCGATACACGCCCACAACCAGGAAAAGAGGCCAATGCAGCATGACAGCAGAGCAGCAAACACTCGTTACCCCGGACATGATCGAACGCAAGGGAGTCTGGAGCAGCCCACGGGTCTCCCCGCCGATCGCTCTCTCCGACATCCGCAAGTGGGCGATCGCCGTCTACTGGCCCGAAGAGCCGCCTCGCCTGTACTGGGATGAGCAGTATGCACTGAACACCCGCTGGGGCGGCATCATCGCGCCGCAGGACTTCAATCCGTTCGCCTGGCCGGCACAGCGCGAACCGATTCCTGCCGCCAGAGCAACGCCAGGCGGCGCCGGCCCAGGCACCCGTGGCATGAACGGCGGTCAAACCGACACTTACGGAGTGCCCATGCGTCCAGGCGATGTGATCAGTTCGCAGCGGGCGCTTGTGGACTGGGAGGAGAACGTCGGCCGGCTCGGCCTCACCCTGTACAGCTACAATGACGACCGCTGGACGAACCAGAACGGCGAGATCGTCAAGGTCCGCCGTGCCATCGGCATCCGCTACTGAGCTCTCCCATTCGCAACCGCTCGAAAGCGATTTCACCAGATGAGCCACAATTGGCGAGGAGCATTCAATGGCAGTCAACGTCTACTTCGATGATGTCGAGGTCGGCCAGCAGGTCACCCCCTGGAGCCGCAAGACCGACTTCATGCACTGGAACCGTTACGCCGCCGTGAACGACGAGTTCGTCTACATTCACATGGACGATGAGGCGGGCCGGGCGGCAAAGAACGATCAGGGCGCTTTTGGGATGGGCAACCTCCGCTTCGCCTACCTGCTCAACATGCTGCGGCATTGGGCCGGCGACGAAGTGACCATCCGTGAGTTGGGCTGCCAGTATCGCGCGATCAATCAAAAAAACGACGTGCTCACCTGCACCGGCACGATCACCGACAAGAAGGTCGAGAACGGCGAGAATCTCGTCTACCTCGACGTGAACGTGACGAACCAGGACGGCAAGACCGGCGCTCCCGGCAAGGCGGTCGTGGTGATGCCGGGGCGACCGTAGGGACCGTCCGAACGGACCTCACCCCGTCGGGGAAACCTCACCCCGTCCCCTCTCCATTGCCTGCGGGCAATAGAGAGGGCGATCGTTGGTTGCGTTGCACGGGGTTCGAGGATGGACGGCCGCACCGCGACCAAACGGGCGATCCACGGGTGCTGGTGGCGGGCTGCGGTGGATTGGTGCGAAGCACTGAATCAGCGAGAGGACATGTTCCTTTCGTCCATCCTGGTCATCCGTATCGGGCAACCAATGATCGCCCTCTCTGCCGGTCGCAGCCGGTGGAGAGGGTTAGGGGTGAGGTATCCCCCGACGGGGTGAAATCCCCTCGCCGGGCCTACGCCCACTCCATCACCTCCCGGTTGCCACCGCCGGCAGATCGGCCTCTCGCACGGCCTTGTTGAAGGCTGGCACTTCGGTGGCGAGAACCTTTTGCAGAAGCTTGAGCTGCTCATCAATGCGGGCTGACAGCTCGCGGAACACCTCGTATGCCTGCTGCGGCGGCACGGCGTCCGAGGCCGCGACCACGGCGGTCACAGCAGCCAGCTTGGCGTTCAGCTTGCTCGGAAAGTGGACCGAGTCCAGCTGGCCTTTTGAGCGCCGCTGAATCAACTCCTCTTCGATCGCCGAGAGGCTGCGTTTCAGGTCGCGGGCGGCGTTCTTAACGGGGCGGCTCTGGCTGCCAGAGCGTTCCAGCCAGCCGTCAACCTGCTTCGTTAGTGCGGCGACCTGGTTGATCGCGTCGTGCGTCTCGGACAACTTGTCACGAACCAGCACCAGCAACTCAAACTGGGCGTCGAAGTCCTCCTGGGTGGACGAGACGCGCGGATCCTTGACGATCTCGATGCCCTCCGTGTAGCTCTTGCCGCCGACCGTCAGTCGCACCTGGTAGCGACCGGGAGGCGCCACTGGTCCCGCAAGGCTCTGATCGGTGGTCAGGTCATCAGGCACCTTGCTGGCGTCGCTGTGGCGCATGTTCCAGACGAATCGATTGCTGCCCGCTTCGTTGGGGGCAGTGATCTCGTCGGCCTTCACCGGCGCACCTTCCGATGCTGTGCCTTCGTCACCTTCTGTGGACGCATCGCTCTCGGTCTCTGCCTGTTCAGACTCCTGCCGGCGGCTGCTGAAGCTCTTGATAACCTGGCCACGAGCATCGAGGAAGTCGAGCTTCAGCTCTCCTGATGGCTTCTCCTTCAGGTAGTAGGTCACGATCACGCCGTTCGGCGGGTTTTCGCCGGCGTCGAGAAACGTGCGGACGAGCGTGCCGTCGGGCTTCTTCGTCTCGGTGTAGGTCACAGCGGCGCCCAGGCCCATCGAATAGTTTTTGCCAGGGCCGCTCGGCCTGCCCGCACCAGGCAGTGGGCGTGTGCGCACGGTGGGCCGCGTCTTGAACAGATGCGCCGGCTTGCGCACGACCTCGGCCCCCGCCTGCCGCACAGGCGATAGGTCATCCAGCACCCAGAACGCGCGGCCGTGCGTGGCAGCAACCAGGTCAGAGTCCTGCACGATCAGGTCGTGGACCGGTACAGCCGGCAGGTTCTGTTGCAGCGGCTGCCATGTGCCGCCGTCGTCGAACGAGACGTACACCCCCGACTCGCAGCCAGCGTAGAGCAGGCCGCGTCGCTGCGGGTCCTCGCGAATCACGCGGCTGATGTCAGTGGCGGCGATCCCCTTTGAGATCGGCTTCCATGTCTTACCGTAGTCCCCGGTCCGGAACAGGTAGGGACCCAGGTCGTCCAGCTTGTAGCGGGTAGCAGCGAGGTAAGCGGTTGCGGGATCATGCGGCGAGACTTCGATCGTCGTCACCGTCGTCCATTCAGGTAGTCCCTTGGGCGTGACGTCGTGCCAGGTGAGGCCGTTGTCGCGCGATAGGTGGACAAGTCCGTCGTCCGAGCCCGCCCAGAGTACACCGCGTTCGTGCGGTGACTCGGCAAAAGCGAAGATCGTGCAGTAGTGCTCGGCGCCGGTCGTATCGTGGGTGATCGGCCCGCCCGACGGCCCCAGTTTTTCTGGATCGTTGCGGGTCAGGTCCGGACTGATCGGCTCCCAGCTGGTGCCCTCATCTTTTGACCGGAAGACGCGGTTGCCCGTCGCGTAGAGCACGTCTGCGTCGTGCGGTGAGATCAGAATCGGGTAGGTCCATTGGAAGCGATATTTCAGATCCTTCGGGCCGTGGCCGCTGTACACCTCCGGCCAGACAGTGATGTGGCGCGTCTGCCCGGTGTGGTGGTCGTCGCGCAGCATCGAGCCACCACCGCCGGGAGCGCTGCCAACGGCCCCCGAGTAGACGATGTTCGCATCGTCCGGCCGCACCTGGATGTGACCGCTTTCAGAGGTGCCGACGGGGTAGCACTCCGCGAACGGGATCGCCCCGGTGGTCGAGCGACTGGGCGTGGAGATGGCGCTGTTGTCCTGCTGCGTACCATAAATCCGGTAGGGAAACCTGCTGTCGGTTGCTACGTGATAGAACTGCGCCGTCGGCTGGTTGTAGATCGTGGTCCAGGTGGCGCCGGCGTTGAACGAGACACAGGCACCGCCGTCGTTACCTTCGATCATCCGCTTCGGATTGTGCGGATCGATCCATAGCTCATGGTTATCGCCGTGCGGAGTCGTGATCGCGGCGAACGTTTTGCCGCCGTCGGTCGATTTCCACATGCGAAGGTTGAGGATATAGACCGTCTCTGCATCCTGTGGGTCGGCGAACACATGCATGTAGTACCACGGCCGCTGACGCAGATCGCGGTCTTCGCTGACCGTCTGCCAGGTTTCGCCGCCGTCGTCCGAGCGAAAGAAGCCACCATTCTCCGCCTCAACGATCGCCCAGATGCGGCCGCTCTGCGCTGGCGAGACGGCCACACCGATGCGGCCCTTCAACCCTTTCGGCAGCCCCGGCTTTTCCGTGATCTCAGTCCAGGTATCGCCGCCGTCTGTAGAGCGGAACAGGCCGCTGCCGGGTCCGCCGCTGCTCAGGCTCCATGGCGTACGCAGCACCTGCCACATCGAGGCGTAAATTAGGCGTGGGTTGTGCGGATCGATGGCGATATCGACGGCGCCGGTATTGTCGTCGCGTTTCAGCACCTGCTCCCAGGTTTTGCCGCCGTCGCGCGTGCGAAAGACCCCGCGCTGCTTGTTTGGTCCAAAGGCGTGCCCCAGCGCCGCCACGTAGGCGATGTCGGGGTTTTGTGGGTGGATGCGGATCCGGCCGATGTGACGGGTATCTTCCAGCCCGAGGTGCGTCCAGGTTCGCCCGCCGTCGGTCGAGCGGTACACGCCATCGCCGTGGATGACATTGCCGCGCAGGCAGGCCTCGCCGGTGCCGGCGTAGATAACGTTCGGGTCGGACGCGGACACGTCGATGGCGCCGATCGCCGCTGTCTTGAGAAAGCCGTCCGAGACGTTCTCCCAATAAGTGCCGCCGTCGGTGGTTTTCCACACACCGCCGCCGCAGGCGCCGAAGTAGAAGGTCATCGGGTCCACCGGGTCGCCGGCCACGGCCACCACACGGCCGCCGCGAAACGGCCCCACCTGGCGCCACACCATGGAGTTCAACAGGCCGGGTTCAACAGTCATCGTCGCTGCTCCTGCGTTGTTCTTGCTTCGGGATGGATCCGGGCGGACTCCCGGTGCCTCCGATGGTCAGGACTCGGTTTCATTCAATCGCACGGTGGGCTGGCGCCCTCTGTGTCCTCGCGCGCCAGCAATGGCGTTATGTCCGGAGTATACGGCGGCACCGGATTCACGGCCAGC
>JBBRGK010000169.1:0-6709 GCA_038240805.1 Dehalococcoidia bacterium
CAATAAGGCCGACTTTTGCGGGCCGACGGACATGCCGCCGACCAGCAGCAGCACGCGAACGTCTCGACCGCGAGCAGTATCTCGCACGACACCGGCAACCTGGGCGGCAAGTTCGCGGGTGGGGACGAGCACAAGCGCCTGCACGGCACGTGCACGCTCATCAATGCGTTCGACCATTGGCAGGGCGAAGGCCAGCGTCTTGCCTGAGCCGGTGCGGGCCTGGCCGATCATGTCACGGCCAGCGAGCATCTCGGGCAGAGCGGCGGACTGAATAGGAGTGGGAGTGCTCACTGCCATCGCAGCAAGTGCGGCCCGGGTCTCCGGGCGCAGGGAGAAATCAGAAAACGAGGTCACGCAGTTCCTTAATGCCTGCGCCTGCAACATCTCCTCAGGCGCGGTTTGTATAAACCTGTTCACAAGCCCCCCGGATCGTTCAACGCTTCGCCAGATCGTTCGAAGCTCCCCCTGATTCGCGTTCATGAGACATGAGATGTCCAACACGAAAAGGAGAGGCCGGGAGTGAGGTCCGCTACCGGGAATGATGTCCCAAATAAACGACGATGCGCTGTGCGAAAGTTCGGCACCGCATCCCTTCTGTTATTCAGTATAACACATCAAAGAAACCCCCGAGATTCGGTCTGCCACAGGCGCCGCCGGAGGAATATACTCGCGGCGTACGGCGACGCCTGCGCCATCGCTCGATGGGGCAGCAGGCGACTGTCGCAGCCTGCCTGTGTGCAGTTCTATGAGGAGGACCGGGGATGACGATCTACTACTCGTGTGATTCGCATGTCGTGGAGCCACCTGAAGTGTACGCCGGGCTGGAGCAGCGCTTCGGCGAACGGGCGCCGCGGGTGTTGTACAACCCGGACGGCCGCGAAGGCGTCTTTCTCTTCTGGCCGAAACAAAACCGGTCGCTGCCGGTTGGCAGGTTTGGCATCGCCGGCCACCGGTTGGACGACCCGGCTACACACGAGCGGATCAAGCGTGGCTGGGATGGCATGAACCCGGGTGTGCGCGACCCTGTTGCCCGGTTGAAGGAGCAGGACCAGGATGGCATAGTCGGCGAGGTGATGTACCCCAGCATCAACATGTTCACGTTCTCGATTCCCGACCGGGAGGTCGTGCAGGCCGTCTTTCGGCAGCACAACGACTGGATCCGCGACTATTGCAGCACCGCTCCCGAACGGCTGATCGGTGTCGCCTGCCTGCCGCTGCCGGATGTAGACGAGGCGATTGCCGAACTGCGGCGCGTGGCGAAAATGGGCATCCGTGGCGTAGCGATCCCGTGCACGGCGCCGGCCGATCGACCGTACAGCGACCCAAGCTACGAACCGTTCTGGGAAGCGGCGGAAGAGACGGGACTGCCGATCACGATGCACATTTTCTGTGGCTCCGACTGGGGCATGGGTCTGCCGGATCACTGGGATCCGATCGTGGCCTACACCCTCTCGCACACGGCGATCTGGAACACGGTCAGCAACCTGATCACGTCGGGCGTGCCCGAGCATCACCCGGGTCTGCGCTTTATCTGCTCCGAGTGGGAGACCGGCTGGCTGGCACATGTGTTGCGGCGCTTTGATCACGCGGCCTATCGCAGCCCGCAAACCGCCTCGCCCGACCTCAAGCTCGCACCGAGCGAATACTTCCGGCGCCAGTTCTACGCCACCTTCGAGGATGACGACATCGGCGTGCAGACCCGTGAGGAGATCGGCGTCAAAAGTCTGCTCTGGGGCAATGACTATCCGCACCACGACTCGATCTGGCCCCACTCGCAGGAGATCCTGAAGCGGATCATGACCGGCGTGCCGCAGGACGAGCGCGACGCGATGGTCTGGGGGAACGTACGTGACCTGTACGCGATCGACGAGTCAAAGCTCCCGGTGGCAGTCGGCGTCTGAATCCAATCAGCCTGGAGGAATCAACCGATGTTTCAACGAATTATCGTGCCCCTTGACGGCACGCCGTGGTCCGAGAAAGCCGTCGAAACCGGCGCCGGCATCGCCGAGAAGTTCGGCGCCAGTCTGCTGCTGCTGCATGCCTACAAAGGCGAGGATCGCTCGCTGCGGGACATTGCGATGATTCAATCGCAGCCGGATGGTGGCGCGGTGGTCGATCCACATCTGTATACCAGCGTGATCGAAGCCTCGCGAGAAGATAAGGCGCACTCCAGCGCCTACCTCGACTCACTCGCGGAACCTCTCAGAACGCGTGGCATAAACGTGGAGACTCGGGTCGTGGACGCCTCAGCTACGGACGCGATCATGAGCGAGGTCAACCGCGACGCAGGCACGCTTGTAGTGATGTGCTCGCACGGTCGAGCGGGACTTGGCAGGCTGTTTGGCGGCAATATCGCCGAGGATCTACTCCACAAGTCTTACGTGCCGCTGCTCCTGCTCAGGCATCCTGACATGGGTACTTCAACCGTTGGTACTTCAAACGTTAACGGTTCAACAGAGGGGGATGGAATGGCGATCGATGTGACGATTGGCGCACAGGTCATGGGCACAGGCGGCAAACTCGGTGAGGTTCACCGGGTCATCGTGGACGCCCGCTCGAGCCACATTACTGACATGGTCGTGAAGCACGGCTTCGTTTTCGGCAACGAGCGGGTGGTTCCTTTGAGCCATGTCACCCGGGTTGAAGACGGCATCGTTTATGTCGACCTTGATGCCGCCCACTTCGAGATCATGAACGGCTTCGCCGACGACAGATATCGCGCCCCGGACCCGAGCTATATCGGCCCGCCTGGCTTCGACAACACGCATTTCCTGCTCGACAGCATGGTCGCTGGCGGCGGCACTGGAGGGTTGGCCACAGGTGGACAGCCACTCGGCTACCCCGGTGGTGAGCAACTATCGCCCGATGACATGGGCCGTCCGACGATCGCTGTGGGCACACCAGTCGTGGACATGAACGGCGAGCGGATCGGCGAAGTGGGCTCGATCAGCGTCTCCTCACCAGACGGCATGCCAACTCATATCGTCCTCCGTCAGGGGCACATTTTCCACCATAATGTGGAGCTGCCAATGGCATGGGTGGATGAGTTGAGCGACAAGGGCGTGACGCTCAAGGTTGCGAAAGCACAGATCGAGTCGATGGGAAAGGAAGAGAAGCACTAGACCGCTCCGTATCAAGAACATCGCTTTCTCCTATCGCCAGTGTCGCGGCTTTCATATACAATTTGTCGCGGATACGGACGTGGCGCCGGCAGCTTGTCTATCCGCGCCGCCGTAGTTGCATGCGGAGGATGCCATCGTGACCGTTGGATCCGCGCCGATTGTCGCCGTGATCAACATGCATATTGAGATCGTCGATATGCTGCAGATGGCGCTGCAGGACGAAGGCTTTCGGTCCGTCGGCAAGACGATTCCCGAACTCGAACGCAGCGAACAAAGCCTGCTCAACTTTCTCGATGAGCACGACCCGCGCGTGATCATCTACGACGTCTCGCCCCCATATCCGCAGAACTGGGAGCGGTTTCAGGTCGCACGCGAGGTCGCGCTATTCCGGGGCCGTCATGTAGTCCTGACAACGACCGATCCAGACGCGCTAGAGCGGCTGATCGGCCCGACCGAGTCGTATCCCATTTTCAGCAAGCCGTTTGAGCTGGATACGCTCATTCAGGCGATCCGTCGGTTCGTTGAAGGCGGGCAACAATGACAACCGAGGTACGGGTTCACGATAGAACCGTAACGCTTAACGGTCTCGAATTTCACTATCGCGACTGGGAACACGACGGTGCTCAGCCGCTTGTCCTGCTGCATGGTTTCACCGGCCACGCCCGCTCGTGGGACACGTTTGCGCAGGCGATGCAGGAGAAGTATCGCGTGCTCGCGCTCGACCAGCGTGGCCACGGTGAAAGCGCATGGGCAGAGGATTACGCACCCGAGCGAATGGTCGAAGATACCGACGCTTTCGTACAGGCGCTGGATCTGCATCAGTTCGCCCTGCTTGGCCTGTCGATGGGTGGCCGCAACGCCTACACCTACGCTGCTCTGCACCCTGAAGAGGTGGAGCGGCTCGTGATCGTGGACATCGGTCCTGAGTTGATGCCCGGCGGCTCGGCCCGCATCCGCGAAGGCGTCCAGGCTGTCGATGTGTTTGACGACCCCGAGCAGGCGTTCAGCGCCGCCAGGTTGGCGAATCCCCGCCCGCCCGATGCCGAGCTGCGCCACCGCGTTACCAACAACCTGATGCAGCTGGACGACGGCCGCTGGACCTTTCGCTACGACCGGTCGCTGCGCTCGCCAGATCGCCCGATGGTGCGCCCTGCGCCAGAGGATGCATGGGCGCTGATGCCAAAGATCGCCTGCCCGACCCTGATCGTACGCGGCGCTGAAAGCGATCTATTCGCCCGCGCGACGGCCGAGCGCATGGTGCGTGACATCCCCGACTGCCGGCTCATTGAAGTGCCCAATAGCGGCCACTCGGTACCGCTTGACAATCCGACGGGCTTCCTCGAAGTCGTGCAACAGTTCCTCTAAACGCTGATTCGGACAATTTCCCCATCGTGCCTTCCTGCCGCCAGACTGCTAGCATCGAGGCAGCCGTGAGGGAGGGCGCACGATGACCGCTACACAGGGACGAACCGACCTGGCCGGCGCAGTGCCGCAGTACGACGGAACGCTGAAGCTCAGCGGCCTCCGCAGTCAAATAACCATGCGCCGCGATGGCTTCGGCGTCGCCCACGTACAGGCCAGGAACGAGCACGACGCCTGGTTCGGCCAGGGCTACGCCAGTGCCCAGGACCGGCTTTGGCAGATGGAATACGACCGCCTGAGGGCGACGGGCCGCTGGGCGGAAGCGGCGGGTTCCAATGCCGTCGCTGGCGATGTCCTGGCGAGGCGGCTGCAATTCACGCGTGCGGCGAAAGCGGACGTTGCCGCAATGTCGAACGACACCCGCGCGATGTTCGAAGCGTATGCAGCCGGCGTTAATGCCTTCCTGACCTCGGGCCAGGCGCTCCCGATCGAGTACGCCCTCACGGGCTTGCAACCTGAGCCCTGGCAGCCCTGGCATTCTGTTGCTGGTTTCAAAGTGCGGCACGTGCTGATGGGGGTCTGGCAGCAGAAACTGGCGCAGGCGCGGCTCCTCGCCATGATTGGGCCAGAGGCGTACGGACGTCTCGATGGACAGCCCCCTGCCGGCTCCACGGTGATCCTGCCGCCTTCGGGGGCAGTCGCCCGCCTATTTACCACTGCGGCTGCCGACATCGCTGCGGCGGCGCAGCAGCTTGGCTTCCTTGCAGAAGTTGAGGCTGGCTCCAACTCCTGGGCGGTGCACGGCTCACGCACTACGACGGGTATGCCCGTCGTCTGCAACGACTCACACCGGGCGCTCGACGTGCCGACCGTGTACTGGCAGGTCCATCTCGCCTGCCCTGAATTCGACGCGATCGGGGCCACGTTTCCCGGACTGCCGGGATTTCCGCACTTCGGCCACAACGGCAACGTCACCTGGAACATCACCCACGCCAGCGCAGACTACCAGGACCTCTATCTCGAACAGTTCGACGGGCCAGTCGCCGCCCGCTATCGCACACCGGCGGGCTGGGCCGATGCCGAGCATTCGACCGAGACCATCAATGTACGCGGTCGCGCCCCGGTCGAAGTCGAGATATGGCGAACAGCGCACGGGCCGGTTGTCCACGGCGATCCGCGCAGCGGCGCCGCACTCTCCCTGCGCTATACCGCCACCGACGGCGCCTGCCGCAGCTTCGAGGCCTTGCGACCGATGCTGACGGCGAAAACGGTGGCGGAGTTGCACGAAGCGCAGCGGGAATGGGTTGACCCGGTCAACAACCTCGTCTCCGCTGACACCTCGGGCAACATTGGCTATCTCACACGGGGCTACCTGCCGATCCGCTCGTCGCAGTCCCACCGCGAGTTCCCCGCAGCGGGTTGGACCGGTGAGAACGAGTGGACCGGGCGCGTGCCATTCGAGCAGTTGCCGCAGGCGCTCAACCCACCGGAAGGCGTGATCTTCACCGCCAACCAGCAGATCGTGCCCGGCGACGAGCCGTACATCGCGCCTCGGTTTGCCGTGCCATCGCGGGCAGAGCGCATTCGCGAGCTGCTCGCCACAAAGCAGAAACACAGCCCGGCGGAGCTTGCCGCGATGCAGGGCGACACCACGTCGCGTCCAGCCCGAACCTGGGCGACGCTGTTGCATCGCTGCGGTCCGTTCGGAGGCGACGCCGAACGGGCGCGGTCGTTGCTGGCCGGCTGGGACGGGAACCTGCTGCCGGAAAGCAGTGCAGCGCTGCTCTACGCCTACTTCCGGCGCGAAGCGACGCGGAGGCTGTTTGAGCCGGTCACGGGCGCCCGCGCCTGGGCACTGCTGACCTCGGAGGAGATGCCGTCCTTCGGGCGGATGATCGGCCAGTGGCTCGCCAATGTGCTGCACGCGCTCGAAGAGGATCCGTTAGCCTCCGCGCCAGGTGGACGTGACTGGAACGAGCTTCTGCCGGACGCTCTCGCGGCCGCATGGGCGTCGGCGGTAAAGAAGGCGGGTACCGATCCGAAAGCGTGGCACTGGGCCGAGCACCATAGCACCAACGCCATGCACACCCTCGCCACCGCATTCCCGGAGCACGCAGCGAGGCTCAACCCACGGCGAGTCTCTGTTGGCGGCGACTCCGACACGATCCAGTGCTCCGGCTACTCCTGGAGCGCCAGGGCGGATTTCAACATCACCGGCCTCTCCG
>JBBRGK010000170.1:0-6681 GCA_038240805.1 Dehalococcoidia bacterium
GGTTGACCCGCGCGAGCTGGCAGAGGATGTGGTCCGGCGGCTGGCAGCCCAGGCGCAACGGGCTGATGTGGCCCTGCGCGCTGAACCAGGACCGGAACTGCCGCCGATCCGTGGGGACCGTGAGCAACTGGGCCGAGCGCTGGTCAACCTCGTGCACAACGCACTCAAGTTCACGCCGCACGGTGGCACAGTAAGCGTCCGGGCTATTGCACGCGCGTCCGGAATCGAGCTGATCGTGCAAGATACGGGAGCGGGTATCGCGCCGGCCGAACTGGAGCGCATCTTCGAGCGTTTCTATAAAGCGGATCGCTCCCGCGGCAGACACGGCACCGGACTCGGGCTGGCAATAGTCAAGCACACTGTCGAGGCGCACGGCGGCAGCGTCTCGGTGCAGAGCAGCCTCGGCCTCGGCTCGGCGTTCACGATTCGCCTGCCGGCAGAGCACGGTGGGCGAGAGTAATGAATCGCTACCCCGAGACCAACTTGAACGCGAACGGCCCGGCCACGATCCTGCTGGTCGAGGACGAGGCGACGCTGGCGCGGGCGGTTCGGTTCACCCTCGAGCGTGAAGGCTACCGGGTGCCCTGGGTGGCAGACGGGCTAAGCGCCCTGAAGCTTTTCCAGCGGGAGCAGGTCGATCTGATCCTCCTGGATCTCTTGCTGCCGGGGCTGGACGGCCTCGACGTCTGCCGCGCAATCCGGCGCGAATCGGCGGTGCCGATCATGATGCTGACCGCGAAAAGCACCGAGACCGACAAGGTCGTGGGGCTTGAGCTCGGCGCCGACGACTATCTGACCAAGCCGTTCGGGATGCGAGAACTCGTGGCACGTGTGCGAGCGCTGTTACGACGCACGGAGGCACAGCGCGACAGTACGACCGAGCGCCCGATCGCGGTCGATTACCTGCTGATTCGGCCGAGCGAGCGGCGCGTCGAGCGCGAGGGACGGCCGGTTGCGTTGCGAGCGCGCGAGTTTGACCTGTTGCTGTTCCTCGCCCGGCACCGCGGCCAGGTGTTTACGCGCAACCAGCTACTGGAGCGGGTCTGGGGCTTCGACTTCGAGGGCGAGGCGCGCACCGTGGATGTGCATATCCGCATGTTGCGCGAGAAGTTGGAGAAGAACCCGGCGCAGCCCGTGCTCATTCTGACGGCGCGGCGTGTCGGTTACAGCCTGGGTTAAGCCTCAGCAGGATACCGTAAGGAGCGAATCGGTCTGAAACCTACTCCAGGAACGCCGCGACTTGAGCGTTAGGGACGCCGACCGCAGCGACGTAGCCGCAGTTCGAGCCGTATTAAACGTCGAGGTGTTCGAGTGCGGCTGACATCGCCTCCGCCGGGGCACCGGGTTGACGGACATAGAACGTTCTGGTTACAAACCTGGAGCCGCAAGTTCGAGTGAGAGTTGACGACTGACGCTACCAGTCAGCGTGGGCATAGCATCAACGAACGGCTGGGCTGACAAACGCCCTAGCTCGCTCGGTTCTATCTTGTGGAGCCCACCACCGTACACGCGGCCTTCCTCGCGCAGTTCCTGGCCTGTTATCTCACCGAGAAGTTGAAATACCACCGCCGCAAGCTGCGGCCGCTCGCGGAGCAGCTTCGCGAGTGGACCGACGGGGTAGAGCATTAGATACAGGTTCGTTGCCACAGCCTGCGAGCGGTTCCAGATGAAGCGAAACGGCTTGCTGTCATTGCTTTTGCGGCCTCCGCGACCCATATAGGTGCAAAGAAATGGAGCAGGCGCACGTTGCTCCTGCCTGTACCACGGATTCCGCTTGCTGACCAGGTAACCTCCCCGAACGCCGCGCGACTCTGCTGTCTGTAAGTATGTCCATAGCCTGGGATACTGCGCTGCCAGCGCATCTTCAGGAAGGTCGCAGTCGATCAGCACGAGTTGCCGGTCAATCTGCGGGTAGCCATCCGGTGCGGCCTCGATCACCGTGTCGTGCAGGTGACGCACGCCGGGAAGAATTGGACGCAAATACTGCGGTGGCAGGTCACGTGCGAGAGCCTCGGCCCTCGGGAGAATGAAGAAGCTGTTATCGCCGGTCGCCAGGCCACGCTGTACCCGGAACAGCTCCCGAAAGAGGAGTCCGTTTTCCACTGGTATGACCGATTCGCGTTCGCCGGTGCGGGGATAGGACGTCCACTTGTTTGCATGTCGCAGCTGTTCCAGAGGGACATCCTCGGCCAGGTGTGGGTCCGTGAGCGTTCCGCCGAAAGTGAAATGAGCAGTGGTGTTGGAGAGCGGCATTTTCTTGCGAAACACCACAACCGCTGAGGAAACCAGGGCATCGTCAAACTGGACTTCGTCCGGGTCAAAGCGGTGGATGCTCAAAAGCGTCACGCGCTCGGTAAGGTAGCGCCTGAGAGCGACGCCGTAGTTGACGTCCATGAACTCCGAAGGGATGAGCCAGGCGGCGATACCGTCTTCGGCTAACCAGGCCGCAGCGAGCAAGAAGAAATAGACATATAAGCCAGCGAGGCCACTGACGCCAACCCCCGTAATACTGCGGACCAGGGGTTGCAGACGCGCTTTCTGCTCACGGGTCAGGTGATGATGCCGGACGTATGGCGGGTTCGTAAGAATAAGATTCGGGCGTCCCCCAGCATTCTCCCGGACATTCGTCGCGGTAAAGTCTCCTTCGACAACGCGAAGGCCTTGCTCCGACCAGAGTGCTCGAGCCGCAGCCGCGAACCTTTCGTCGATTTCGAAGCCTACAGCCGAACCAATGCGCTCAGCCGAGAATGTTTGCAAGAGCGCTGCGTAAAAGGCGCCGCTGCCTAGAGCTGGTTCAGCAAAATGGATAGGAGCGCTCGTATCATCAATGTGTTGCGCCACGTACTGCGCAATCGCGATTGCCAGCGCGGCTGGTGTGGCGAACTGCCCAAGCTTATTGCGCTCCAGGGCCGTCCGCTGAGCGTCGAGCTCCTCCTGAAGCCGTACCCGTTTCTCTTCAATGGTTGATAGGTCCGGTGATTTCATCAAATTCCCAGCTGCAGCAGATCGTCGATCCGGTGCTCCCATACCCAGTCCAGCCCCTCGGCCGCTTCGTAGCCCAGGTATCCGCTGTCAAAGTAGCCGCAGAGAAATAGGGTCAGGTGTACATCCTCGCCGTACGTGGCCTGCAACTGACGAATTTTCGTCGCCTCTTCCTTTCGGCGTTTGTTCGTGTTGGTGAAGTCACCGGCTGACTTGGCCTCAATGAGAATCGGGAAATCCCCCGGGCGTCCACTCTTCGGTTGGATAACCACATCAATTGGGATATTGACCGACTTCTCGCGCGCCTCGCTGCGAATCGGGATATTCCAGCGAAACGTGAAGGTGCCTGCTTCCATATTAGTCAGCGGTGTGCCATGTGCAGGAGCCTGCCGTCGGTAGCCGCGCCGCACCAGGAACTGCTCGATAAGTTCGAGCTGACGCTGTTCCTGGGCGTTACGAATGAGAGGATTCGCCTGAGAGCCACAGAGGCGGTCCGCCACGATAGTGGAAGCTCTAAACCGTTCCGCATCGGTGGGGGTTGTACTCGCTGCAAGCCAGGGGAATATGTCGCGGTCTAAGAGTGTGGAGATGATCTCACAAATGCTTGAGAGCGACGTCTCGACCCCCGCACCTCGGGGCACTTTGCCTTTCTCAAGCCCGTTCACGACCGTATTTGGAAGGTAGGCAAGGCCGCTGAGTCGATCGCGCGCGATAGGCGGCGCGGTGGACATCCGCAGGGTTGGCAGAATCGTCGGATACGCTTTTAGTACTGCGGGATTCAAGTCCCGCATATCGTTGAGTAGGTGCAGCGCTTCTTTCACAGCTGACGTGGTAATGGCACGCGTATCCCTGTACGCCTGGGGCGCAAAGCGCATAAACCAGGCGTTGAATAAGTCCACTGACGCAGCAACATCTTGCTTCCAGAGATGCGGCCTGTCAGCGTTTATCATGAGGACATGCTACCTCCTGTGCTCGACGTTCGTCTGGCAATCGGTCAGAGGTGGCCAGAAGCTGCCCGCTCCCGTCCACAGTGCGAAACGCGGTACCGGCGCTAGAGGCGATGATTGAGAGCGGCTCTCACTGCGGGCACCAGCAATGAATGCTTTCCCACCGCGGTATGAGTGATTGCTCGGTTAATACCGTGAGACGTTCAACTCGTCCATGTGACCCGTGACGAGGAAGACCACACGCTCGGCAATGTTGGTTGCCCGATCCGCGATGCGCTCCAGGTTGTGCGCCGTCCACAGCAGATGGGTCTGGGTCGCAATCAGCATCGGCTGCTGGACCATGTGGTTGATGGCGGTGGCATACACGGTGTCGTAGAGCGCGTCGACTTCATCGTCCCGGTTGCAGATAGCCGCCGCGGCAGCCGAATCGCGCTCCACGAACGCGGTCAAGCTGTCGCGCAGCATCGCTCGCGCCTTATCGGCCATCTCGCGGATATGTCCAAGGTTATCCCTGTACTGCTCACCGACCATCAGCAGAGTGATGCGACCGATTCCCTCGGCATGATCACCCATGCGCTCCAGGTCGGTGATGATGTGCAACACCGCGACGATAATCCGCAGGTCCGTTGCCAGCGGCTGTTGGGTCGCCACGATGTGGATGCACTCTTCCTCGATCAGAAAGCGTTTGCGGTTAATCTCCCTGTCGTGTTCAACAACCTGACGGGCGCGACGCAGGTCACTGCCGGCCAGGGCTTCGATTGACTCGCTGATAGCATCATCAACCATGCTTGCCAGCAACAGCATGCCGTCCTGAATGTGCTGCAATTCCTGCTCGAACACGATCCGGGGCATCGATTGGACCTCCCGGGTTCTGGTGCGCTTCGGTCGTGGGGCCGTACGGTGGCGGCTAGCCAAACCGGCCTGTGATGTAGTCTTCGGTTTGTTTGTCACGTGGGTTTGTGAATATCTGCTGCGTCGGCCCGTACTCGTTGACGAATCCGGCCCGCTTGTCGTCCATCATGAAGAAGGCCGTGAAGTCAGAGGCGCGGGCCGCCTGCTGCATGTTGTGGGTCACGACGATGATCGTGAATTGCTCGCGCAACTCCTGCATCAGCTCTTCAATTTTGAGCGTGGCCACCGGGTCAAGCGCACTGGCGGGCTCGTCCATCAGGATGACTTCGGGCTCGATCGCGATCGCCCTGGCAATGCAAAGCCGCTGCTGCTGGCCGCCGGAGAGCGCCAGCGCCGGCTTCGAAAGCATGTCCTTGACCTCGTCCCACAGCGCGGCCGATTTCAGGCTGCGCTCGACGATCTCGTTCAGCTCCGGCTTCGAGCGGACGCCGTGCATGCGCGGACCAAAGGCCACGTTGTCGTAAATGGACTTGGGGAACGGATTCGGGCGCTGGAAGACCATGCCAACACGGGCGCGCACGGCTGCCGGGTCGACCTCGGCCCCATAGATATCCTCGCTATCGAGCAACACCCGCCCCTCGACGCGAGCGCCCGGCGTGTAATCCAGCATCCGGTTCAGGCTGCGCAAGAAGGTGGATTTGCCGCAGCCGGACGGGCCGATGATGGCCGTGATTCGCCGCTCGGGGATCTCGAGGTTAATGCTGTCCAGCGCCTTGAAGCTACCGTAGTAGAGAGACAGGTTCTCCGTCCGGACCTTCCGCGGAGTCGAGGCAGAAGCGGCTCCTGCTGCCGGCGCGGCCGCAACGGTCACTCCGGCGCGCGGTGTCTCCGTTCGCCCGCTGACTGCCTCTGATTCCATCAGCTCCGTTGCCTCCACCTCCCTCACCAATGAAGTGCTCCCAGACATGAGACTATCTCCTCAAGTTTAGCCCTCTGCACGATAGCTGTGTCGTGCCAGGTAGCGTGCACCTACGCTAATTATCAGTACAAACAGAATGAGGACCAGCGACGCCGCCTGTGCCAGTTGATGCCAGGCCGGATATGGTCCAATTGCGTACTTGAACAGGCGCAGTGGCACGGCGTCGATCGGTTTGAGCAGCGAACGCTGCCAGAACTCGTTGCCGAAGGCCGTAAAGAGCAGCGGAGCCGTTTCGCCAGCCACGCGCGCGACCGCCAGCAGCATCCCGGTGGCGATGCCGCCGGACGCGGCCGGGAGCAGGACACGCAGGATGACCTTCCACTGTGGCACACCGAGACCCAGTCCGGCTTCGCGCATGGACGACGGCAGGAGCTGCAGCGTCTGTTCGGTCGTGCGTACGACCAGAGGCAGCATCAGGATCGCCAGCGCCACGGCCGCAGCAAGAGCGGAAAAGCTGTGCAGCGGCACGACGATCAGAACGTAGGCGAACAGGCCGATCGTGATCGAGGGGACGCCGCTGAGGACATCGGCAAAGAAGCGCACGAGCCACGCCAGCCGGCCACGACCATACTCCGCCAGGTAGACACCGCCCGCAAGACCGATCAGGCCACCGAGGACGCTGCCCAGGGAGACGATGACAAGCGATCCAACCATCGATTGCGCCATGCCGCCGGCGCCCTTCGCGATCGGCCGTGGCAAAGACGTAAACAGCTTGCCGGTCAGCCCGGGAATGCCGTGGAATAGCACGTAGCCCAGGACGGCGACCAGCGGCACCAGGGCAATGAGCAGTGTCAGGGCGAGGAGACTTACCATCACGGCGTTCGTTATTGTGCGCCGGGAGCGACGGCGGCTGACGTCCCGCACACGCTGGCCGGGGGAAGCGCTTACAGCGGTCATGACAGCCCCGCCGGTCCACGGCTG
>JBBRGK010000171.1:0-6632 GCA_038240805.1 Dehalococcoidia bacterium
AAGCGGACTCCACGCCTGAATGACGGTCAACGACGGACGGATACGGACCCTTGCGGACGGGTTCGGCCAATCTGTAAATCCGCGTGTCGGAAGTTCGAATCTTCCTCCCGGGACCAGCGCCCACGTATGAGTGCGCTTGCCACCGCAGACCTCAGAACCTCTCTACTCTGTGCAGCAGGCTAGACAAGTGCCATTCTTACCACTTCAAGATGGTGCTCGGCTTTATTACGAGACTCATGGCTCCGGGCCTGCGCTGGTGTTCGCGCATGGGCTCGGTGGCTGTCATCTCTCCTGGTGGCAGCAGGTGCCCCACTTTCGCGATCGATACACCTGCGTCGTCTTCTCTCACCGTGGCTTTGGACTTTCCAGCGAGTCCGAGCCTGAGCGGGGTGTTGCAGCGTTTGCTGACGACCTGAGCGCACTGATCGAGCACCTGGCCCTGGCAGAGGTCCGGCTGATCGCGCAGTCGATGGGAGGCTGGACCTGCCTCGCATATACACTGCGTCACCCCGAGCACGTGCGGGCGCTGGTGATGGCTGCCACCACGGGCACTGCAGCGAACCCTGTCCTTGACGCGATCTTTCGACACCAGGCCGTTACAAGGCGGACACCGGATGCGGATGTCCATCCTGCGGCCGGTGTCCGCATGGCTGCGGATCAGCCGGCCCTTGCTTTCCTGTACCGCGAGCTTGATGCACTGTCCGGTGGAGTAGACAAAGAATCCCTTCTGCGGCAGCTCGCCGCCATGCGTACAACCCCAATCGAGTCCGTCGCGGCGCTAACGACACCGATCCTGTGCATAACAGGAGAAGAGGATATCGTCGTACCTCCGGCAGCAGTGGTGAGCTTCGCTTCTTTCCTGCCGAGCGCGCGGCTCGAGCGGGTGTCCGCGGCTGGTCACTCCGTTTACTTTGAGCGTCCCGATGTGTTCAACAACCTGGTTGACGAATTTCTCGCTGTCGCTGATAGCACCACCGTACCGAGGTAACCCGTGCCTGATGACCTTTTAATCCGATTGCGTGCTATCTGCCTGGCATTTCCCGAAGCGGTCGAAGATGGCGCGGGCGTCGGCAGTCCGAGCTTCAAGGTGCGCGGTAAGATTTTTAGCATGCGGCATGGCATGGCTGGCCGCCCGTCGATGTGGTGTAAAGCGCCGGACGGCGCACAGGACATTCTGGTTGGTGCCAATCCAGCGCGGTTCTTCGTACCACCGTATGTCGGTCATCATGGCTGGGTCGCGGTGTGGCTCGATGTCGACCTCGACTGGGAAGAGATATCCGGTCTCATCGCCGACAGCTACCGCATGACCGCACCAAAGCGGCTCGTTGCCCGGCTCGATTCTCCTGAGCGCAGATAACGTTGGTTCCGCCGCGTTGACGCACCGGCGGCTGATCGGGGCAAGATAGGCAGAGAACCTGCTCGTAGAAGGACGCCCTACTGAGGGTCACTGCGAGCAAGGGGTGACCCTGCCGTCAGGCGGCGTCAAGGAGCACCGGTATGCAACGTGATGCGTTTGAAGGGTATTCTCGCGTTGCTGCTGCCGTGCCGCGGGTTCGGGTTACGGACTTTGCCTACAACTGCGAGCAGACGCTTGAGCTGTGGCAGCAGGCACACGACGAAGGCTGCGCCGTAGTCTATTTCCCTGAACTTGGCCTCAGTTCGTACACAGCCGGCGACCTGCACATGGACCAGCAACTGCAACGGTCAGTGCTGGAATCGTTGAGGACGCTGCTCGCTGAAGGCGAACGCCGGGGAATACAGACCCTGGCCTTCGTTGGCCTGCCGCTCTTCGTGCACCCCGGTCTCTATAACGTTGCCGCCGCCATCCAGGGCGGGCGGCTGCTTGGGATCGTGCCGAAGGGTTATCTGCCTAACTACCGGGAGTTCTATGAGCTGCGCCAGTTCCGGCCTGGTATTGAAGTACCCAACGGGCTGACGATTGACCTGCTCGAACGCCAGGTGCCGTTTGGTATGGACCTGCTGTTTGCAGCGACGAACCAGCCTGAGCTCATAGTCGGCGCCGAGATCTGCGAGGACGGTTGGGTTCACATCTCACCGAACGCGTACCAGACATCCGCCGGTGCGACGGTCTGCGGTAACCTGTCTGCCAGTGACTTCACGATCGGCAAGGGTGAACTCCGCCAGCGGCTGTGCTGGAAAGCTTCCGATCCGGGCAAATGTGCCTACGTGTATGTCGCAGCCGGTCCGGGCGAGTCGTCCTCGGACCTCGCCTATGACTCTCAGGCGATGATCTACGAGGACGGTCGCAAGCTGGCCGAGTCGATGCGGTTTTCACGCGATGCGCAGCTCATTACCGCCGACATCGACCTCGAAACGCTGATCCACGAACGGCTCACCACCGGCAGCTTCGGCAGCTGCTCGCGCGAGAACGAACGCCCCTTCCGGCGGGTATCGTTCGTCGCACACAGACCCGCCGCACCGGTCTCGCTGCGGCGCGCAGTCGAGCGTCACCCTTTCGTGCCGAAGGATCCGGAGACTCTGGCCATCCGTTGCTGGGAAGTGTTCGAGATCCAGACTAATTCACTCGTGACCCGGCTGCAGAGTATCGGCACCACGCAGCTTGTGCTCGCCCTGTCGGGCGGGCGTGACTCAACGCTCGCTGCACTGGCCTGCGTGGCCGCTCTGGATTTGCTCGGCGCTCCCCGGTCGGACCTCCACTGCGTCTCGATGCCCGGTTTCGGCACCTCGGCAGCCACACGCGACGCCTCTCGGCGGCTGGCAGAAGGGCTGGGCGCCAGCTTTGAGGAAGAGGACATCCGCGAGGAGTGCCTGCTGATACTCACTGCGCAACACCACCCTGCCGCGCTCGCGTTTGCCGCCGATCGCGGTGCGGGTAAGTCGTCCACCGACGAGTTCGTCGCTTACCTGGGCGTCCAACCGGGGCATGCGGATGTCGAGTTCGAGAACGTGCAGGCCCGCGTGCGCACGCTGCGAGTGATGACGAAGGCGAACCGTCATCGCGGGGTCGAGATCGGTACCGGCGACCTGTCCGAAAAGGCGTTGGGGTGGTCGACGTACGCCGGCGACCACATTGCGATGTATGACCTGAACGCCGGCATTCCCAAAACGCTGGTCGATTTCATCATTCGCTGGGTGGCTACTGAGCAGACGCAGCACTGGCATGCGGGCAACCCGACCGTGCTGCGCGACGTTCTGTTCGCAGTTCTCGCGGCCCCCATTTCCCCGGAACTGCTGCCGCTGGGAGCTGAGGGCACAATCGCACAGCTCAGCGAAAGCACCCTCGGGCCGTATGAGCTGCATGACTTCTTTCTCTACTGGGTGGTCAGGCGCGGTATGCGCCCGCGACGGCTGCTGGACGTTGCGCAATTGGCTTTCGCGGCGTCATATGACACGGAAACGCTGCGAAAGTGGCTGATCGTGTTCTACCGCCGCTTCTTCAGCAACCAGTGGAAGCGCGACTGCACCGCCGACGGCCCCAAAGTCGGTACGGTTGCCCTGTCGCCAAGAGGTGACTGGCGCATGCCGAGCGACGCGGTAGTGACTGCCTGGCTGAACGAACTGACATCTGGATAATGCCCGTTCATTGCCCGGCACTCCGAGGCCCGAGACCTCGTCGCTCAGGTGCCGACCTGATTGATG
This sequence comes from Dehalococcoidia bacterium, assembly GCA_038240805.1. Classification (GTDB taxonomy): domain Bacteria; phylum Chloroflexota; class Dehalococcoidia; order CAUJGQ01; family CAUJGQ01; genus JBBRGK01. Next base: position 3,622 of record JBBRGK010000171.1, read on the forward strand.
GCGCACCGGCGAATCCTGCCGTTCTTTGAGTCGGCTACCAACAGGATGCCGCTGGAGTCGAGTGTCACTGCGGAAGGCTGTGAAAAGCGCGCGCTCGAGCCAGGACCGTCAACGAAGCCAGCCGTGAGGTTGCCCGCGAGAGTGGACACGTATCCGTCGGGCCCAATACGGCGGATGCAGTTGTTGTCGGAGTCGGCAACGTAAAGCGCACCGATACTATCGATCACAAGTCCCGCCGGAGAGTTGAATCGGGCTGTACTGCCGGCGCCGTCCACGAGGCCGCTATCGCTGGCTCCCGCGACGGTCGTGACTTTGCCATCGGTCGAGATGCGGCGAATGCGGTTATTGCCCGAGTCAGAGACGAATAAATTGCCCGCGCCATCCAGCGCGAGCCCCCCCGGCTCAGCGAACTGCGCCGATCGACCCAGTCCATCGACGTAGCCGCGCGTCGATCCGGCAACGGTCGAAACGGTTCCATCCGGCAGCACCTTGCGAACGCGGTTGTTCAGAAAGTCAGCTACATAGAGTATCCCCGTCCCATCGAGCGTGAGGGCTGCGGGATAGTTAAACAGGGCCGTGGGTCCCTGGCCGTCGGCGAAGCCGCGCTCGCCGGACCCGGCGAGCGTCGTCACCGTGCCATCGGGGGCGATCCGGCGGATCTGATTGTTACCGGAGTCGGCCACGAAAATCACGCCCTGCGCGTCCACGACGACATCGTTCGGCTGGTTAAAGGCCGCTGACAGTGCTGCGCCGTTGCGGGCTGCCGCCTCACCACTGCCTGCCAACGTGGCTACGGTGCCATCGAGTGCGACCGTTCGAATGCGGTTGTTGTACATATCCGTGACGTAGAGCAGTCCGTTTGTGCCCCTACCCAGGCCGCTAGGATACGAAAAGCGCGCCTCGGCGGCAGCACCGTCCAAGAAACCATCCTGGCCAGAGCCAGCGACCGTCGAGACGATGCTGTTGAACGCAACCCGCGGCGGACCGGGAGGCGTGGCTACGATGAGTGCCGCTGGAGTTGCCGTCACCTCGGGCGTGGGCAACGCAGTTGCCACGGCCACGTCAGGAGAGGCCGTAGCCGCCGGTATACCTCCGCTGGTGGCCCGATTCTTCGGCCTGCTGCCGCCTCTTGCGAGCAGTAGGCCCCCCGCTGCCAGAGCGGCGGCGGCGGCCCCACCTGCGGCGAACAGTGCCCGCCGCGAAACGCGAGAACCGGAACCTGCCGCCGGCGTTGCAGCCTCCGACGGCACAGAAGCAGGCATGAAGTCGGTCGGTGCATTATCTACGGCAACCGTGCGGTCGCCATCCGCCGGACCGTGTGCCCAGATGGCCGGCACCGGCTGTACAGGCACTTCCGCCTCGCCTGCAAGCGCTGCGGCGAATAGCCCTGCGGTTGCAGGTCGGTTCTCGGGGTCTTTGGCCAGGGCCGCGTGAATGGCGTCGTAGACGTATTCGGGCAGGCCGGGCCGCAGCAGACGCAGATCTGGCGGCGCCTCGTAGGCATGCGCGTACAGGATCCGGGAAACCTCACCTTCGAACGGTGGCCTGCCTGAGAGGAACTGGTAAGCGAGCACGCCGAGGGCATATACGTCGGCCCCAGGTCCGACCTCTTTGCCCTGAACCTGCTCAGGCGCCATCGCCTTCGGCGTGCCGATGCTGATTCCTGTCTGGGTGAAGTTGCTTTCGTCCAAAGAGCGCGAGATGCCGAAATCCATCAGTACGATACGGCCCGAGTTCTCACACATGATGTTCGCTGGCTTGATATCGCGGTGTATCAACCGGGCGCGATGGAGATAATCGACGGCAGCGCACAGATCCTGCATGAGAGCGACGACGTGCTCGAGTTCCTCCTGGTGGCCGCGTGTGTTGGCGCTAGCCAGCGTCTGCCCCTCGATGAGTTCCATCGTGAAGTAGGGGCTGCCGTCCACTTCGCCAACTTCGTAGACGGTGATGATGTTCGGGTGATGCAGCTGCGCAATCCGCTGCGCTTCCGCCATGAAGCGGCGGCGTATACCTTCGTCCTCGCAGAGGTGCGGAAGCAAGGTCTTCAGGGCCACATCGCGCCGCAGCAACGGATCACGGGCACGATATACCGTGGCAAAGCCCCCTCTTCCGAGGATCTCTACCAGCTCGTAGCGGCCGAACGCGGTCTGGAAGGTGCTCATCTACTGCTCAGTGTTGCTGCGCCCGGTCGCGGCTAATGTAGCGCTACCGTAACCGGCGCGCTTTCTCTTCGCGCGACCGAACGTCGTAAGTCGGGCATGCGAGCATATGTCAGTATACCCCGGAGGCGACCAAGACAGGCGGCCTTTTGAGATTATTCTGCAACCCCCTCCGGAACCCGGCCGTTTCCTCTTCCCGTAACTACTGCGGCGGTTGTATCATGAATACAACTATTTCGAGGAGCACCGATGGTCGGCTAATCAGGGCAGACGAGCGGCGGTGGATACCGATCCGGCGTGCATTGTGCGCTGTTGGTCTGCTGCGTTCGGACCCTGGTGCGCCTGCCGGCCACCACCGCCCTTTCTACGTCTGCCCATGACCACGTGCCTCAGGCCGTGGTCTTTTTTTGCGTCCAGAACTTCGATCAAACGTTCGCAGCAGTGCCGCACGCGGCCGCTGCGAGAAAGGTGTTCTGAATGCTTCTCGTTGATCGGGTCAGCAGACGGTTTGGAGATCACCCGGTTCTCGACGCGGTCAGCTTCACCATTTCCGGCCGTGAAAAGGTCGCACTGGTCGGCCCTAACGGCTGCGGCAAGAGCACGCTGTTGCGAATCATCGCCGGGGTCGAGACACCAGATGGCGGGTCTGTCTCCGGCGAGTACGCCGGTCAGGCCGCCCGCTATCTGCCGCAAGGAGTGGTTGAAGCAGACCTCCTGGTCGCGTCCGATAGTATGCCCTGGCGCGGAGCACTGTGGCGGCTGGGCCGCAGCATTACCGATGGCAGCACAGTTCCCGCCGACGAGGCAGTAGCCCGGCTCGACGCCTTCGAGCAGGCGGGTGGCTGGACC
>JBBRGK010000172.1:0-6628 GCA_038240805.1 Dehalococcoidia bacterium
ATCGCTTTGAACGGCGATAGGTCGGTGATGCGAATGCCGTCCAGCAGACGGATGAGCACCGCGGCCAACTCGTTGCCGAACCGGGCCGGCAGGGTAAGCGAGCCACGCTCCGCTCGCTGTTTCCGCGAGCCGAGCACAAGGTCTGCACGTCCGGAGAGAATCGGCTCGATGAGCAGCCCCGCCTCGTCGGGGAAATCGCTGTAGTCGCCGTCGAGGAAGAGGTACACCTCTGCATCCGGCGCGGCGGTGACGCCTGCCATGCAGGCACGTCCATACCCCGGCCGCGGCTCCCACAGCACCTCGGCGCCCGCAAGCCGCGCTGCCGCCGTCGTGCCATCGGTGCTGCCGTTATCGACGACTATCACGCGCGAAACGAGCAGTCGCGGCAGGTCACGCACCACGGCGCCGATCGAGCCTTCTTCGTTCAGCGCCGGAATGATCGCCACAGTAACTGCCATGGTGTGGTGTTCGCTTTCGCATTTCTCAGCGTCACCGTCCAGATGGCGCCTGGTCGGTGCGCTTCATGGCCCCGGCTGCTTCTCGACACCATCGCGGCGGTAGAGATGAATGTTGCCATCGTTGGCGATTTCGGTGTAACCGAGAGCAGCCGGTGAGATCTGCCCGCCGGTATAGGTATCGGTCGACTGCTTCGAGATGATGCCTCCATCCTGGGTGATCACATAATCAGCGCCTTCCAGGCGCGGCCACTCAAACTGCACCGGGCGGTGCGAGAGATGCGGCGCCAGTCCCGTCTGAGCGCTTAACGAGGCGTCCGGCGGCATCAGCCGGGCAATCCGCGTCAGGGCGGTGAAATCGCCCGTCGAACGGAAGCGCACCGCGTTGTAATTGCCCTCCAGAGGAAACGACCCGCGGATGAGAGCGCCTGCAAGCGATGCGGCCAGGACGATTGCTGCCATCCCTACTGGCAGCGACGCATACAGACGCGGTTCGAGACCGCCCTGAAGACTTCGGCGCTTCAGCCAATGCCCGCCGCGTTCCAGTCCGACCAGCGCCGCCAGTGTCACCACGACCAGCGCCGGTACGCCGTACTGGAGGTCAAGCGAGCGCTGTGGCGGATGGTTGGAGAGCAGGCCCACCAGCATTGCGGGCAGGCCAGCGAGCAGGATATCGGGGGCAAGAAGCGGCGTCAGCGCCAGCGTGAGCAACAGCCCGGCGAGTGCGAGCAGCGGCGACGGCTGGAACAGGTGATCGAGGACCAGGTCCGGACGGGTAACGATGCCGCGCACCAGATCAAGGGCGCCACCACTTGAGCCAGCGAGGTAGCCATAGCGCTCGACCAGGTCGCCAGGGTGGTTCCCGCGCAGCAACGGCATTACGACGACTAGCGCCATGAGGCCAAACGCGAGCGAGCCAGCGACCGTACCTGCCCCCAGCCTTCGATCGCCGCGGCGATAGCAGAGCAGGCCGAGCGGCATAGCGACGAGGAAGGCGTCCTCCTTGACCAGCAGCAGGCATGCGATCAGGACAATGTAGAGTGCCCTGCGGCCGGCCAGCAGAGCCGCCAATGCCCCGAAAGCAAGCAGCGGCTCGAACAGATCCGGGTGAAAGCCGAAGTCGAGTCCTCGCTGCAAGGTGGCCGAGACGAGAAAGGCGAGCGCTACCAGGCAGGCGGCGGGCGGTCCAACGAGTTGGCGGCCCGCGCCATACAACGCTAACGCGGCCAGACCGGCTGCTGCCGCCTGCAACGCCAGCAGCGTCTCCGGCCCCGCACCGAGCCGATACAGCGCGGCGATGGGCAGCAGCACCAGCTCCAGGTGCTGACCGAGAAAGTTGTACGGGACGTAGGTCGTCTGGAACCAGCGGCCATGGCCGGTGTTCCAGATGATCTGGTCGAAGAAAGCCAGGTCGAACGCGGTTGTTTGCAGGGCGCGGTGAACGCGGATGGCGAGCACGGCGTAGGCCACGGCGGCGAGCGTAGTGGCAGTCAGCGTTACTAGCAGCCAGGGTCCCTGTCTCCATGTCACCGTCGGCGGCGAGTGCAGGTCCGAGCTCAGGACTCCAACCTCAGAGGCTCCAGTCGGCGCCGCAGCCGACGCAGGCCGCAGGCGCAGCGTCGGACAGCAGCCCTCGCCGCCAGTTCTGATAACGGTCGCCGTTCCAGACCTCGGCCACCGAGGCCAGGTTCAGGTTCCCAAGCACGATAGAGCTGTATGGCGCCGTCGTAAAAGGCGCCATACAGCAGGGCAGCACCTGACCGTTGGCGGTCACGTAGGTCAGCTTCCATGGACGCATGCAGGCTCGCCGCGGCGCATTCGGGCCATCCGAGCCGGCGATCTGCTCGGCCGGCTGCACCTCACCGGAGCCCCGCAGCGTGATCCCGAGTTCTTTGGCGAGACGGGTCGCCTCAAGCACAGCATCGGCCTCCTCTTTGCCCGAGTGACCGTACAGCGACTGTTCGCTGCTGGCGAGGCCGCGCTCGGAGTAGACCAGCCGTTGCAGGTAGACCTCCGCCACGCCGACTTCGGCAGCGGTTCGCACCAGCCCCGGTAACTCCGCGATCGTCGAGCGCAGGCCGGTCATCCAGAGCGAGACCCGGGGATTTGTCGCACCTCGCGCCGCTTTGGCCGCGTGGATCTGGCGAATGTTGTTCAGTATGCGCTGAAATCCATCAGCGCCGCGCACCATCTTGTACGTCTCGGGGGTGGCGCTATCGATGCTAATCCGCAGCTCGTCGAGACCGCTTTCCACGAGGTTAGCCGGCCACTTGCCTCGCAGGAGCAGGCCATTGGAGTTGAACAGCGTGTAGACGGCACGCGACTTCAGATGACGCACCATCTCCGGCAGATGCCGGTTCATCAACGGCTCGCCGATACCGTGCAGCACGACCCGGCGCAGGCGCGGCAGCTGTTCAACCACCGCGTAGAAACGATCCATCGTCAGGTCGGCGAACGGCTCGGACATACCGAAGTACTGCGGACAGGTGCGGCACTTCAGATTGCAGCGGTTGGTGACTTCGAGAGACAGCTCCTCCGGCAGATCCGCAACCACCGTCGTACGCTCATCCACAGCTTGCATCAGGATGCTTGCCTCCGGGACATAGCCCCTTGTTCGGGCTGCCGAGCCTGTGACGTTTGGGCTTCGTTCATGATTCCTCGTAGCGCCAGCCGAGTGTGCAGGCAGTGGGATCCGGGCTGCTCGACATCGCGGCGCAGTTGTTGCAGTGCTTCGGGCTCGTCCACGTCGTACCAGGGCGAGAGCACGGCCGGCTCCAGAGCGAGCTCGGCGGCCCGCGCCATCGTCTGTCCGAACACGCGTTCCGTGCTCCAGTCGATCTGTTCAAACAGCCGCTCCTGCAGCACCTTCATACCGAGCAGGTAGTAGCCGCCATCGGTGGCTGGGCCGATAACCAGTGGCGCATCCTCAAGCAGCGACAACGCCTGCTCCAGCAAGGCCGGCGGCAGGGTCGGGCTATCCGAGCCGATGATGAGCACCCGTGTGAACCCCAGCGCGAAGGCATCAGCGAAAGCGGCCTGCAGCCGCACCCCGAAGTTACCGGACGGCTGCACGGTGAAGAGGCTGCGCCCGCGCGCGAGCGCTTCGAACTGAGGCAGGTTCTCCGGCGGGGTATACGCGATCAGCGGCGCAGCGCCTTCCACGGCGCAAACCAGGTCGAGCGTGTCTTCGAGAAAAGCAGCGGAGAGCCGCGACGCAGCGTCGGTGCCGATCTGCGCGGCAAGCCGTGTCTTTACCGCTCCCGGCCGAGGCCACTTCGCGATCACGATCACACAGGCATCGTTCATCAATAGACGATCTCGCAGAGAGTTTTTTCGGGACGCGAAATTAGAATGCGCGGGTCACTACGGGGCTAAGGAAAAGTGTACCCTGCCAGCCGCCGCCGCCACTGTGACCAGACTCACGCCTGCCACGTTTCTCGCTCACTTCTCGCGCACTTGTCATGAGCATGTGGCAGGATGGGGTTTACGACCATACGCCTTCTGAACGCAATCCCTTCCTCCGTTTACGCTTGACGAAGCTGCGGCATACCATGCAGCCATCGGGATCATCGGGGCGCCGACACCGGTTATCCCCGGGCCATGTCAGCGACAGCAATGACGCTCACGCGGGGCGAGAGAGTACAGGTATAGAAAATGGTCTGGCAGGCAGAAGTCGATGAGATCGATCGCCGCCGCGAGAATGCGCGGGGGCTTGGCGGCGAGGAGTCGGTGGCACGACATCATGCAGCGGGCAAGCTGACGGTGCGTGAGCGCCTCGGCCGCCTGCTCGACCCCGACAGCTTCCGCGAAATGGGCGTCCTCGCTGGCGCAGCCGAATATGACGAGACCGGCGCCCTCACCCGAATCACGCCGTCGAACTCGGTGGCGGGCACGGGCACGATCGCGGGTAGATACGTAGTCGCAGGCGGCGAGGACTTCACGATCCGTGGCGGCGCCTCGGACGGAGGCGGCAGCGCGAAGATGTACTATCTGGAACACCTTGCGCGTCAGAAGCGATTGCCACTGGTGCGCCTGATCGAAGGCGCCGGCGGCAGTGTGCGTACGAATGCACGGAACCATTCGGGACAGGCGATCGGGGGCGCCGCCATCTCGCCCTACGTCGATCTGCTCGGCATGGTCCCGGTCGTTTCGGCGGCGATGGGCTCCGTTGCGGGGCTGCCGGCAGCGCGCATGGCCTTCGCCCACTTCTCGATCATGGTGCGCGATCAGGCCGTCATCTTCGCCGGTGGCCCGCCCGTGGTCGAGCGGGCACTGGGCATCCGCGTCACAAAAGAGGAACTCGGCGGCGTCGAAATTCATGCCTATCGGAGCGGGCTGGTCGACAACGTGGCGGAGAACGAGGAGGACTGTCTGAGCCAGATCAGGCGGTTCCTCAGCTATTTGCCGGCAAACGTCTGGGAGGCGCCGCCGTTTTGTGATCCGGCCGACGACCCGCAACGGAGCGATGAAGAGCTTCTCTCGATTATTCCGCGCAGTCGGCGGCGCACCTACGACGCCCGCAAGCTCGTGCGTCACGTCGTTGACATCGATAGCTTCTTCGAATTATCGCCGTTCTACGGACGCTCGCTGATCACCGGGCTGGCCAGGGTTGACGGCCATCCGGTGGGCGTGATGGCCAACAATCCGAGCCACGTCGGCGGTTCGATGGACGGTCCTGCTTCCGACAAGCTGATCCGCTTCGTCGACCTCTGCGATACCTTTCACCTGCCGGTCGTCAGCTTCGAAGATGAGCCAGGCTATATGGTCGGGCCGGCGGCAGAAGCAGAGGGTACGCTCCGCCGCGGCGTCCGCGCCCTCTGCGCCGTTATGCAGACGACCGTCCCGTGGATCACATTTATCGTGCGCCGCGCCTACGGTGTTGCAGCGGGAGCACACCTCAACTCGCTTTCGCTCAAGTACGCCTGGCCGTCTGGCGAGTGGGGCTCGATCCCGGTGGAGGGCGGTGTTGCTGCCGCGTACCGGCGCGAGATCGATTCGGCACCTGACCCCGAGGCGCGACGTCGGGAACTGGAGGCGAAGCACGACAAGGACCGCAACCCCTTTCCCCGTGCAGAGGCGTTCGGCCTGCACGACCTGATCGACCCGCGCGATACTCGGCCGGTGACGGTAGATTTCGTGCGCATGTCCCGGCCAGCGATCCAGACCGCGCTGGGTCCACGATCACGGATGATGCGCCCGTAAAGCGGCCTAGACCGCAAGCCTAGTCCAGCAATGCAGCGCGGAGAGCGTTTTCCGCAAGAAGGATGGCGCGATGTATCAGGAGATCCTGTACGACATAGACGACCCGGTTGCCACGATCACGCTGAACCGGCCGGAGAAGCTGAACGCGCTCACCACCCGCATGCAGCAAGAGCTGAAGCATGCCTTCGCAGACGCTGAGCGGCGGGAAGATGTCGTTGGCATCGTGCTGACTGGAGCGGGCCGCGGCTTCTGCGCTGGCGTGGACATGGGCGGCCTGGCGCAGATCCAGGCGGCGGGTCAGATCAGCGCCATGAATGAAAAAACCGAGTTCGACGGCGCCCGGCCCGGAGATCCTGCCATGGGCAAAGAGTTCGGCCAGGGGCTGACGTATCTAATGATGCTGCGTAAGCCCGTGATCGCAGCCGTCAACGGCCCCTGCGCCGGGATGGGCTTCTCGCTGGCGATGTTCTGCGACCTGCGCTACATGGCCGAAGAGGCGATGATCACGACGGCATATGCGCAGCGGGGGCTGGTGGCGGAGCACGGCATGAGCTGGGTGCTGCCCCGCCTGATCGGTCCTTCGAGGGCGCTCGACATCCTCTGGAGCGGCCGCAGGTTTAGCGGCCGGGAGGCGGTCCAGCTTGGTGTCGCTAACGCCGCAGTGCCGCAGGCGCAGCTCCTGGAGACGGCGCAGACTTATGTTCGGATCCTGGCTGCGACCTGTTCGCCCAACTCGCTGATGCAGATGAAGCAGCAGGTATACCGGCACCTGATGCAGCCGCTCGGTCAGGCAATGACTGAGACGCAGGCGCTGATGGACGAAAGCGTCAAAGGCCCCGACTTCAAAGAAGGTCTCGCCTCATTCGGTGAGCGCCGCGCACCGCGGTTCGGGCGCGTGCGCGGCGCATAGCGCAGCCCTTCAGCGCCCTCCGGGCATCGTCACGAGCGTGCCCGCGGTGATGAGACGGTGC
>JBBRGK010000173.1:0-6627 GCA_038240805.1 Dehalococcoidia bacterium
ACGATGACCGCGATCTCTCGGTCGTCCGCAAATTCGGAGAGGGTGTCCGTGGCCGCCGCTACAAGCGCCGCGTTCAGAGCATTGAGCTTCGCCGGGCGGTTGAGCCGTACCTCGGCAATGCGTCCTTCCCGCTGAACCAGGATGAGTTCAGATTCGCCGCTCACTTAACAGCCACCAGTTCAGGATGGCCCGACCATGTCCAGCCGACCGTCGTGCGGCTGACTCCCATTAGCATCGCGCTCTCCCATCAACTGCTATTGCCCGCTGCCGTGGCAACTCTCGTTGTTGCGCGTTCCCTGTTCCCGTTCCAAAGTAGCGCTCGTCCGAGGTTGTTGTCACGACACCGCGGCGAGTACGACCGCCAGCTCGCGCTGCGTGAACCCCGTGCTTGGGTAGTCCCACCAGGCGTGCATGATGCTCTCCGGGGACCGTGCCGGCTCGACATCTGCTGTGTGTGGCAGTCCAAGCGTGTGGCCAAGCTCGTGCGCGAGCGCTCCCGTCTGTGCTCTGCGGTTGTTCCAGGCAAGGGATTCGTCGTAGCCGGGAAAGCGGTCTTCGACAAACATGACCAGGCTGGTGCTCGACTGCACAACGAGGTAGTCGCCGCTGGCGCCGATCACGTTGCCCTCAGCCTGGTACGGACCCTCACCCCAAAGGCCGTAGCAGACGTAGGTGATTCCGTCGTTGCCCAGGTTCCAGAGCTTGTTCAACTCGTACTGCACGAGCGCCTGCGTGTTCTGGAAGTACTCGTGAGCCGGGCGGCTGCCCACGTAATCGACGACTGCTCGCGATTGAAATACCTCCCGGTCGGTGTGGCGCCGGTACCAGCGCATGACCTCCCCAAGCGCCTGCCAGAGGGCGTCGACGAAGGCCGGTTGGTAGGCAGCCGCCTGATCGTGTGGAATGAAGATGATCGGTTGCAGCGTGCGCAGACGACCGGTCATGTCCGCCTCGACCGCGACAATGGCGCCAGCGCAATGCGCCTCACTGCTCGCCCCGCAGCGCCGGGTTGCTCGACGAGTTGGCCGTCTCCAGGCCCAGCTCGATCAGCTCCGGCACGCGAAAGCCCATGTCATCAAAGCCTTCGCCGCGGGTTTCCCCGGCGAGGTAGCGGGCTCGGATCCCTTCGACGATGATCGCCAGTTTGTAGGAGGCGAGCGCGGAGTAAAACTCAATGTTGGCCACAGGCCGGCCGCTGCGCTTTTCGTATTCCGCGACAAGCTCGGCGCGGGTCATGAAACCCTGGTTCATGGTCACGACACCTTTTTCGATCGCCGCCTGGCGTACCGCTGAATCACCAGCTTCCACCCAGTACATCAGCGCATAGCCGAGGTCCGTCAGCGGATCGCCGAGCGTAGACATCTCCCAGTCGAGCACGGCATTGACCTGGCCGGCGTCGCCTTCTGCGAAGAACATGTTCTCGATTCGATAGTCGCCGTGAACGATCGTTGGGGCCGGCGAAGCAGGCAGCGCCAGCTGCAACCGGCGCCGCAGCTCTTCGAGTTCCGGCAACTCGCGCGTCTTACTGCGGTCCCACTGCTCGCCCCAGCGCCTGATCTGCCGTTCAAGGTAGCCATCGGGCCGTCCGAAGCTGCCCAGACCGACGGCGTCGTAGTCAACCGCGTGCAGCCTGACCAGCGTCTCAACGAACGCCTCGCTCATACGGCGGCGGTCGGCGGGGACCGGTGCGAACCCCTCAGGAAGGTCTTCGTGCACGACCACACCAAAGGCGCGCTCCATGATGTAAAACGGCGCCCCGATAATGCTCTGGTCCTCGCAGAGCAGCACCGTTTTTGGCACAGGAACGTTTGTGCTGCCGAGTGCGGTGATCACCCGGTACTCTCGCGCCATGTCGTGCGCCGTGGGCAGTACGTGGCCTAACGGCGGGCGCCGGAGCACCCACTCACCATGTGAGGAGCGGATGAAGTAGGTCAGGTTGGAGCGGCCGCCGCTGATCAGTTCGCCGGTGAGCGTTCCCTCGGCGGCTGGAATACGGCCGGGAAGGTATGCAGCCAGCGCCTCAAGGTCGATGCCGTCTGGTCCCGATTGAGACCGCTCCGCCGCCGCCATACGCATGTCGCCTTCGTATCTCAGCATATCTGGTTGCGTGACGAGTATAGCGGACGGTGGGACGGTTACCTCACCCCTTACCCTCTCCATTGCCTGCGGGCAACGGAGAGGGCGATCGTTGGTTGCGTTGCACGAACTTTGGGGATGGACAGAGCTGCTGCGACCGATCCCCGCCACCCTTGCGAAGGATGAAGTTGCTTCGGTATGCGATCTCCCGTCCATCCTCGCCGCTCGTATCGAGCAACCAATGATCGCCCTCTCTATCGGCCGCAGCCGGTGGAGAGGGGAAGGGGTGAGGTAGCCGGGCACAAGATTGGCCTGCCGGGCTAGAATGACAGCCGGGCGCCTGGCCCGAAGCCCCACGAAGGACCATGAACCGATGAACGATGCCAGCTCCGCTGCCTCCGCTACGTCCGTGGATGCGTTGAACCCGGCGCGGGTGGCGCACTTGCCCGCACCGGGGATGAACGTCCCGGTGCTGATCCGGTTTTCGCCCGACGGACAGCACATCTCTTTCCTCTACAGCGAGGAAGGAACGCTGACGCGCGAACTGTGGGCCTGGGATCCTGAAACGGGGCAGCGCGAGTTGCTTGTACGGCCGACCGACGGGGGCGATACGGATCAAAACGTCTCCCGCGAGGAGGCGATGCGGCGTGAGCGCCAGCGACAACGCGGCTTCGGCGTCACCGGTTACGCATGGTCCCAGGAAGCCGACACGCTGCTCGTTCCTGTCCGTGGGGCGCTCTACGTTCAGCACGGCGCGAGCGGCCCGCTGCGAATGGCAGTGTCCGGTGAAACACCGTGCATCGACCCGCGGCTCAATCGCGACGGCTCAGCCCTGGCGTTTGTTCGTCAGGGAGAGTTGTACTCACTGGACCTGACGCGAGAGGGTTCAGTACCGGTGCGGCTGACCTTCGACGCCACCCCACCGGACGCCGGCGAACAGCTTGTTACCAACGGCCAGGCGGAGTTCGTCGCTCAGGAGGAGATGGGCCGCAGCCAGGGTTTCTGGTGGTCGCCTGACGGACAGTGGCTCGCCTTCGAGCAGGTGGATAACAGTCCCGTGGCCGCATACACCATTGTTCACCAGGGCGAAGACACGGTCGAAAGCGAGACCCATCGCTACCCGTTTGCAGGCGAGCGCGATGCGGCGGTGCGTCTCGGCGTCGTGCCGGTGGAGGGAGGTGAGATCAGATGGCTGCCGCTGGAAGGAGTCACCGGCGGCGACGGGTACCTTGCCCGGGTGAACTGGGCGCCGGACGGCATTCTCCTCGTCCAGGTGGTCAGCCGCAGTCAGCAGACGCTGGAGCTGCGGCGCATCGATCCGCGCAGCCGCGCCTCCGTGACCCTGATCTCAGAAACTTCGGCCGACTGGATCAATCTGCACGATGATCTGCGCGTCACTCCGATCGGGGGTGCAGCCGGTGACTACCAGATCCTCTGGTCCTCCGAGCAGAGCGGCGCCCGGCAGTTATACCTTTGCGAGGCCGGTGGCAGGCTGATCCGGCAGTTGACCGCCGGACCGTGGCCCGTCGACCAGGTTGTTTCAGTTGACAACGAATCCCGAACCGTTTTCTTTACGGGGAGCGAGTCGCCGCTGGAACAGCATCTCTATCGGGTCGGACTCGACGGCGGCGCTTCTGAACGGCTCACCCACGAGCCGGGGATGCATAGCGCCGTTTTTTCACCCGACCACAAGCGTTTTGTTGACAGTTTTCACTCGATGACGGCGCCACCGTCGATCTCACTGCGGTCGATGGGCGGTGTTGAGCAGCGCAGGTTGTTCGCCGCCGATGACCCGGAGATAGCTCGGCTCGGCCTGGTACCGCCGGAGATGGTCACCGTGCAGGCGCGTGACGGCGAGACGCTCTTTGGGGCCATCTACCGGCCGCCGGTGACGCAACCAGGCAAAAAGTACCCGGTGTTGGTGAGCGTCTACGGCGGCCCGCACGTCCAGACGGTCAGCAACTCATGGGCGATGACTGTGGATCTGCGGGCGCAGTATCTCGCCCACCAGGGATTCATCGTCTTCAAGCTGGACAACCGCGGCAGCAGCCGTCGCGGTCATGCGTTTGAGTCGCCGATCTACCGACGGATGGGTGGCATCGAGGTGGCCGATCAGGTGGACGGGGTAGGCTTTCTCGGAACGCTGCCCGAGGCCGACACCGAGCGTACCGGCGTCTCTGGCTGGAGCTACGGCGGCTACCTGACACTGATGTGCCTGCTGATGGCGCCGGATGTGTTCAAAGCCGGCGTCGCGGGGGCTCCCGTCACGAGTTGGGATGGTTACGACACCTTCTACACCGAGCGCTACATGCAGACGCCTCAGTCGAACCCGGACGGCTACCGTGAAAGCGCCGCGATGACGCATGCTGCCGGGTTGCAGGGCAGCCTGTTGCTGCTGCATGGCATGCTGGATGAAAACGTGCATTTCCGCCACACCGCCCGGTTGATCAACGCCCTGAATGAGGCGAACAAGCCGTACGATCTGGCCGTCTTTCCCGGTGAGCGTCACGGCCCGCGCAGCGAGGCACAGCGAGCTGCGTTGGAAAACCGGCTGTCGGCGTTCTTTCACCAGCATCTCGGCGGTTGAACGACTACATTGCATATTGCACGTTGCACGTATGCACATTGCACACGAGACTGATGGTGGACAGCGTAGATAGACAATGCTAACTATCCTGAGCCGCGCAGACGGAGATGCGTTCGTGCCGGTCGCCAGCGCTGATCTGCCGGCTCTAATAAGCCAGCCGGGCGGGCTCACCTGGGTCGATCTCGAAGCGCCAGTGGAGGCCGAGGTCCACATTCTGTCGGACGTGTTCAAGTTCCACCCGCTGGCGATCGAAGACTGCCTGAACGATCACGTCGATCCGCCGAAAGTGGACGATTACGGCAGCTACCTGTTCCTCGCGGTGCAGTCGCTCGACTACAACACCGAACGCGAGGCATTGACGATAGCGCAACTCAATATATTTCTGGGCGACTCATATGTCGTGACAGTTCACGCACACCCATTAAAAAGCGTTGCAGATGTCGCCGAGCGCTGCCGGCGCGGAGCGCAGGCGCCGGCTCGCGGCTCTGACTGGCTGATGCATTCCGTGCTCGACTCGCTTGTCGATCAACTGCTGCCGGTCGCGACGCTGATCGACGAGCGGATCTCCGCCCTCGAAGACGAAGCGCTGGACCGGCCGAAGCCGGAGTTGATTGGCCGTATGACCTCGCTAAAGCGCGGCATCCTCAGGCTGCACCGTGCCATTGCTCCGCAGCGTGACGTGATTAACCGCCTTTCGCGCGGCGACTTTCCCCGGCTGGTGCGCCCGGAAACGTTCATGTATTACCGCGACGTGTACGACCATCTCTTGCGATTGGAGGAGATGATCGCGGATTTGCGGGATCTCGGTGACAGCGTAATCTCGACCTACCTGGCCACGGTCAACAACCGGATGAGTGCTGTCATGAAGGCGCTCGGTATCGTCGGCACGATCTTCCTGCCACTGACGCTGCTCGCGAGCGTATTTGGCACGAACTTCGCACCAACCTACGCGGACTGGGGTTGGCCGGGCTTCGTTGCGATGTGTATTGTGATGGTGATTTCTATCGCCGGCTCGCTCTGGTTTTTCAGGCGCGAGGGCTGGCTCTGATGGCGGCAGGCGACCGTCGGCTCAACGGCCGGGAAAGGACGAAAATGATGGTTCAGCAGCAGGAGCAACAGTCAAGACAGGATGCTGTCACTGCAGAGCGGTTCGCAGGGGCTAAGACGTATGAAGAGTACGTTGCCGGCATCAAGCAAAACCAGGAGAAGTTTGCAGATAACTTCGCGAAAGCAACGGTACCCAACAAACTCGCTGAACGGCTTCGCCGGATCGCAGCACGCGACGGTGGGCCAGCGAGGCTGCTCGTGATCGGCGAGGATTGGTGCCCCGACGTGTACCGCGGCATGCCGGTCGCAAAGAAGATCGCCGACGCGGCCGGAATAGAAATGCGCGTGCTTGCGCGCGACGAGAACCCGGATACGATCGTGCCCTTCCGCAAGGATGGCGAGTTCGATTCGATCCCCGTGCTCGTCTTCTATAGCCGCGACCATCGGTACATCGCGCACTTCGTTGAGCGCCCGCGCAGGGCAAACGACGAAATGCGCGAGGCGTTGAGCCCTGTTTTCGGCCCCTCGGGCACCCGTCAGCTTACCGAGCAGCTCGGACGTGAGCCGACCGAAGCCGAGAAGACTGCAGCACGGGCAGACGCTGCTCAACGCTACGAGGAGTTCCAGTCGAGCAGCCCGTACTGGGCGCGCTGGCGAGATTACACGGTGCAGGAAGTCGTCGAGTTGCTGGAGGCGGCCTCCGGCTGAGCCGCTGTCAGTTTCCGCTGGATCGGACGAGGCTGAAGGGGGCGTCGTCGCAGGGCAGGACCACCGTGCAGGTCGTGCCGCTGCCTTCATCGCTATCGATGCCGATCGTGCCTCCGTGCAGGCGCAGGATATCGAGCACACCGGCCAGGCCGGTGCCGGTGCCGTAGGCGCGCTCAGGCACATTGTTAGCGCGGTAGTACTTCTCAAAT